>JAGGZZ010000047.1 GCA_021161765.1 Candidatus Methanophagales archaeon
CATAAAAAAAGAAGGGTATAACTTCGATATGATCTGCGCACATGACTGGTTGAGCGCGATGGCAGGGACAATGATAAAGCAAGAGACTAGTTTGCCTTTTGTGTTCCATCTTCATTCAACCGAATGGGGTCGTTCACTTGACGGTGGCTCAGAGACGGTGCTTCATATTGAGAAGACAGCGGCTGACGTTGCTGATAGGATAATAACAGTGAGATATCCAATGGAAGAGGACCTCATAAGGCACGGCTTCGACCCCGATAAAACAAAAGTCTGCTGGAATGGTATTCGCGTGGATAAATATGACCCAAAGAGGCTTGCACCCGGGGATATTACGGGATTAAGAAGCAGATACGGGGTTGGACCCGAAGAGAGGCTGGATACTGTTTGTTGGTAGATTGACCGCGGTAAAAGGTGTCGTGAATCTGGTAAAGGCAATGCCCACGATTATAAGCAAGCATCCCGACTCAACGTTGGTAATTCTTGGCAAAGGCGAGTTAGAGCGAACTGTTTCCGACCTGATAAATAGGTTGGGTGTGGGAGATAAAGTGAAGACGAGATTTGAGTTTGTATCTAATAAGAGAAGCGGAGTATGAGAAGAAATAAAGTGGATGGTAAAAAGAGCATCTGCCTTGTTTTTGAGGTTCATCCGCCTTTCCGGCTGAAGAAGGACTTCTTCTGGAACAAGCAAATGTTCAAGAGGAACGTGAAGGTAGAAGACCTTTTTGATTATTACTTCTTTGACGATAAAGACAGAGAAGTATTTGAGAAGGTAGCAAGAAAATGCTACCGTCCTACGAATGAAATAATACTGAAGCTGATAGATGAATACAGCGATTTTAAAGCTGCATATAGCGTCTCTGGTGTGTTTGTGGAACAATGCGAGAGATACGGTTTTGGTAAGGATATTCTGGAGGACTTCCGACAGCTTGCATCAAGTAGAAAAGTGGAGTTCTTAGACCAGACTTATTATCATTCGCTGGTGGGTCTTTATGAGGAAGAAGGAGAATTTATCGAGCAGGTGAAAGCGCATCGCGGATTAATGCGTGATTTAGTTGGATATAAGCCACCCTTTTTTGAAAACACCGAACTGTTGTATAACAACCGAATAGCCTACGATGCTTTTATCGCTTTATTCTCCGTCATTCACGATTTCGATGCCCGCCTAAGAGCGAGGATAAAAAAAGCCGATTACCCTTTCGTTTTTCGTGATGGGGAAAAGGTATGGAGTTTGAAGGGGTTGTGCGAATATCTAAAGAATAGGTCAGGGGAGGAAGTGGAAGATGCTATAAAAGAATATACGGAACGGAGGGATTTTGAGCGATGGATAAGAGAAAGCATAGAGGAAGAGGAGATTGCGAAAGAAGTAGGAGATTTGAGTTCGAGCATGGAAAAGCAGAAATATGATGCGGTTGAGTTATGGGATAGGATATGTAAGATTATTTCCGTTATTCCAAACGGGATAGATACATCGAAATTCGATTTCGAGGTTGATAGAGATGCGGTAAAAGAGAAATACGGTGTTCAGAGAAGCTCAAAGCTCATATTATTCCTCGGCAGGCTCGTTTATCAAAAAGGTGTGAACGTTTTGATAGGGGCGCTGCCAATAATCCTGTCACGATATTCAAATAAATTCTGAACTAATAAGAGATGGAGAAGGCGTGAAAGTACCACCGAACAACTCTGAAAGACTTGCAGCATGCATTGTAAAAATTCTGCCCGGGGAGGATGAAGATAAAGGGAAAGTTGAGGTAGAGGAAATGGCAGAAAAAGGATTCAAAAAGGCTCTCGCTTTAAACTGGGGTAAAGTTTCAGAGGCTACTATCGGTGTTTATGCAAAGGTTTTAGCCCGTGCTCATGCTTCATCGGAGATACCAGCGCAAGGGAAGGATATTGAAATAAGAATAGAAACAGGAACAGAGAAAGGGGAGCTATGGAAATATTCGTATTCATAATTTACCATGCCGCAAAATCGAAAATAACAGCCAAAAAGCCATTATCCCTGCTCCAAGAAAACCAATAATACCAATAAGCGGTATTTCGTGCCATTTGGGTGGAACACCGGAAAGAACCATAAGGGCGGAGCCTATCACAAGCGAAGCTAAAACAATGGCAAATACCGTACGATTGTTAGTCTGGTCGAGGGTTTTAAGCAATGGATCAAGCCCTTTATGCTCAAATTTTATCTTTACCTCGCCTTGCTTTACCCGTGCCAATATGTCTCGTGCCTCAGAGGGCAGGTCACGTAACAGCAAGCGCGTTTCGAGAGCGGAGAGATAAAAATCTTTGATTAACCTCTGGGGACTCATACGATCCATGATTAACTTTTCGGCGAACGGTTCGGCGTGTTTCACGGCATTGAACTCGGGGTCCAGTTCTCTGCCCACGCCTTCAATGGTCACCAGTGCTTTTGCAAGCAGATAGAAGTCCCGGGGCCCTTCCAGATGATGTTCGATGATCACATCCCCCATGTGGGTTATAACACTCCCTATCTCAAGTTCTTTTAGTGAACCATAAGCATAAACCTCGATAAGTTCGGTAATGTCCGATTCTAACTCCTCAACATCTCGGACATGGCTGCGCCCGGTTAATTTTAAGATTGTTTTCGTAATTTTATGTTCATCTCTGCTTATTATCCCAATGAAGATGTCAGCTAAGTCCTCGCGATGACGTGCAGACAGCTTACCCATCATGCCGTAGTCAAGGAAGCAGATGACATTGCCATCCAGAACTCTGATGTTTCCCGGATGCGGGTCTGCGTGAAAGAACCCGTGTTCAAAAATCTGTTTAAGAATGAGGTCCAACCCCCGCGATGCCACGACTTTAGGGTCAATTCCGTGCTCACGCACCTCGGTTTTTGTAATATCCGTGACTTTGTACCCGCCGATAAACTCCATCGTCAAGACTTTACCTGAGGAGAACCCCTTATAGACCTTAGGCACGTGAATTGTCGTGTCATCCTGGAAATTGTTAGCAAAACGCTCAATATATGCCGCCTCGATTCTGAAGTTCAGTTCCTTCCGAATCACACGTGCAAATTCCTCTACTAATTTCACAATGTCTATAGCTTCAGCCTCCTTAAGATATTTCTCCGCCCGTGTGGCGAGATGGAGCATTATCTCCAGGTCTACCTCGATAATTTTGTCAATATCGGGACGCTGGATCTTGACTGCTACTTCTTCACCCCCGGGCAATACCGCTTTATGCACCTGTGCAATAGAGGCGGAGGCGACGGGAGGGTCCAAAAAATCCGTGAAGAGACGATCCACTGAACTGTTCAATTCCTCCGCAATAATTCGCTTCGCATCTTCCGTGGAAAACGGAGGGGCCTCCTCTTGAAGCTTCTCCAGTTCGATGATAAGCTCCTGCGGCACCATATCAGGTCTGGTGCTCATAATCTGGCCAAATTTGACAAAAGTAGGTCCAAGCTCTTCCAGTGCCATCCGCACCCGTCCCCAGTGCGAAACATCCGCTATTTCCGCAGCAGTTTTACCTAATATGAAGCCCTTACCGAAATCGAGATGTTTTTGTAACTCAAGCTTCGCTAATACCTCACCAAAACCATACTTCACCAATATTGCGATAACCTCGCGATAGCGGTTGATATGGCGATACGTGCGGCTTATCACACCGATTTTACGAATCGGCATTTCCTCATTCTTTCTTCTTCTCTAAGACCTCTTTGACCGCTTCAAGAAAACCTTTTACGACATCTTTCACCACTTCTACCGCTTTATCCCCCACCTCTTTTGCGGAGTCAAGAGCAGCTTCTGCGGCATGTTCCGCGAGGTCAGCGGCTTTGGTACCTGCCTGCTTTGTCCCCTCGATTATGCCCTCGGCAGCACCCTTGGTGACCTCAGCAGCATCCACCTCCGTCTTCCGTGCACCCTCGATTGCACCTTTCATCGCGCCTTTAGCCACGGATTCCACTTTCTCCCTCGTAACTTCGGCTCCCTCCAATGTCTTCTTAACAGTATCCCTGGTGATCTCAACTACCTTCTCTTTTATGTCTTCCCCCGTCTCAACCGCTTTCACCACGGCTTCTCTAACGGCTCGTGTTACCTCACTCTCTTTTTCTTCCATGTTTTTTACCCCCCCCTAATTTTATATAGAGAAGTAATAATAAAAATCTTTCTGAAAAATTTATAATGAAATAGAACGAAACTATGCAAGAGAATTTGAGAATGAAGATTACAGCGATTAAATACTCAGCTACGATGCAACGGATATACGAATTGGAATCGCTTGAGGAGATACCCACATTACAAGAGGAAAAATTTGTGCTCTGGATAGACATTACCAAACCAACA
>JAGGZZ010000168.1 GCA_021161765.1 Candidatus Methanophagales archaeon
GAAATCTCAACTTCAAAGTCCTCTAACCCAATTCCTTCTAATACCTCATTAGGTATAAATATTCCTCCCTTTTTTATTTCTATCCCCATTTTTAGTCCTCCAATTCTTTCTTTATTTTTGTATATAAAGTATAACGTCCTTCTATTCAAGACACAGATTTACACGGATTTACGCAGACTTATTTAAGTTTAGCATTGTTGGTTTTTATCGTCTATCTGTGTCCATCTGCGTTAATCAGTGTCAACAATTTATTTTCTTGTGTTTATCTAACTTCTTTATAAATATAACGGCGAAAAGTTTTTTCTAAGATATTTAAAAATGTCGACGATAGCAGAGAAAATACTGGGTGAAAAGTCGGGAAAAGGAAGAGAAGGAAAGGTAGAGGCAGGTGAAATTGTAGAATGCGAAGTGGACTACATAATGGTGAATGACATAACGGGCGTGCCCGCGTTTGAAGTGCTTGACGAACTTGGCGTTGAACTTGATGAAGAGATGAAGAAGGAGAAGGTGGTGGTGGTACAGGACCATTACGTTCCAAACAAGGACGTGGATTCTGCGGAACAGGCGAAAGCATTGCGCAACTATGCTCGAAGATACGGGATTGTGAATTATTATGAGATAGGGAAAGAAGGTAGTGGGATATGCCACCAGGTAATGATAGAAGAGGGATTTGCCGCACCGGGCAGGCTGATAATAGGTGCGGATTCACATACTTGCTCTTATGGCGCCTTAGGTGCTTTTTCCACCGGGGTTGGCTCGACAGAAGCCGCAGCAGCAATGGCCACCGGGAGATTGTGGTTTAAAGTTCCCGCGACACAGAAGTTCGTGATAGACGGCGAATTGAAGAGATACGTAATGGGGAAAGACATAATTCTGCATATTATTGGCGATATAGGCGTTTCAGGTTCGCTATACAAAGCACAGGAGTTCTACGGCACGGCGATAAGCAATTTGTGCCTTTCGGACAGGATAACAATCTCAAACATGGCAGTGGAAGCAGGAGCTAAGGCAGGTATTATCCCCCCCGACGAGAAGGTCTTTGAGTTCTTGAACGATAGTAGCAGACTAAGAGGGGACTATAAACCCGTTTATGCTTCGGATGCCGAATACGAAGAAGTATTTGAATACGATGCCTCCGAAATAGTTCCAACGGTTGCAAAACCTTTTTCGCCTGACAATACCGTGCCTGCAAGCGAACTGGACGTTCCCATTGACCAGGCGTATTTAGGGTCTTGCACAAACGGTAGAATCGAGGATTTAAGGATTGCAGCAGAGATAATGAAAGATAAAAAGGTGAATCAAGAAGTGAGAATGATTGTGATTCCCGCGAGTAAGAGGGTGTTTGAACGGGCGATAGAAGAAGGATTAATCCTGATATTTCTCAAAGCGGGGGCTTTTGTTTGCGGTCCTACCTGTGGCGCTTGCCTGGGTGGGCACATGGGCGTTCTCGCATCCGGGGAACGATGCATAAGCACAACGAACCGGAACTTTATCGGGAGGATGGGGCATAAGGATTCGGAGGTTTATCTGGCGAATCCCGCAGTGGTTGCCGCTTCGGCAGTCGAAGGGAAGGTAACCGACCCGACGGAGTTGGAGATGTGATATTAATCGAACAATAAACCACGAGATTACACCGATTTCCACGAAAAAACTTTTTAAAAAAGAAAACTTTATATAAGGCTAATTATGTAGTTTGTTACGGGGTGCGTGTAAAAAGAAGGGATAAAGCAAAAAAGAAGGTAAAAATCATGAGTGAAATAAAATACACATCTGCATTTTTTGCGGTTGTTTTGGTGATTTCCGTTTTTGCGGGGATCGCGGTTGGAATGGAGGACTCTGACCTATTTGAAGACTTGAAACAAGAGGTGGACATATACAATCAAAAATAAAGGTCGGCGTTATGAGCGTTGCAATAAAGTTATCGGGCGTTATTAAGAGATTGCGTGGGTAGTAAGGGTAAAACAGGCGTTAATAAGGAAGAAAAATGAGCAAAGCCCTCTGCTCACAGCTCGCACCGAAAAACTTTTAAGTAGTCATATAATTAATATCCGGGAAGGGGAAGCGAGTGAAAAAGACATGAATCATGCAAAATGCGTATTTGGACTGGAGGAACTTTCAAAGACATTTTAGCTTATCTTCGGGTAAAGAAAAATGAGTTCTAATCTCATCTAACGAATGCCATTGCGAATCGTGCAGTGATTCCAATACTATGTCGGGGCGCTTCATGTTAACCGCTTCTTAGATTTTTAGAAGCACTTGTTAAATTATGGGGGATATATTGAAGGGGATATCAGAGGAAGAAAGGGCGAGAAAAACACGCATCATGCAAAGGTCGAATTTAGATTGGAGAAGCTTATAATTTGCTGTTTTGTTTCAGGCGTGTATTTTCTCGATTTCCCCTTTTCCCCGCCTCTGTTATCACTTGATATTTCGCTTTCATCCATCTGCGTGCACCCATTTACCTACACTGTTTTTGCTTGCCAGTAGATGACGTGCTATCTTGCGGTTACTCCAGCCTTTCTCGTGTAGTTCTTTTGCCTTCTTACGTTTAAATATTAATAACTTTTTGTCCATTTCAGACACTCCCTTCACCTACAAGAGTGTCCCTCTTCTGCATGGAACTCAACCGTTATCCCTATCTGCGTTAATCTGTGTCTATGATTTATTTTTCATGTTCCCATCTTTTTCTCGTGGAAATCTGTGTAATCTGGGGGGTTACTAAAAGGACGGAGTCGCTGGGATTTGAACCCAGGTCGTCAGGTCCGGAACCTGACAGGATATCCAAGCTACCCTACGACTCCCGGTTAGTTAACATTATATAAGATAACATATCATCAAAAGTTTTTCCTTCCCTCGACCTTAAAAATTACAAATTCCAGACATCAAAGTCCAAATTTCTCGATGTATATAACGTATAGCATCCTTCTATTTGAGACACTGATTTACGCGGATTTATTTACGTTTGACCTTGTTGATTTTATCACCTGTGTTAATCTGCGTTAATC
>JAGGZZ010000207.1 GCA_021161765.1 Candidatus Methanophagales archaeon
CCCTCCTCCGCCTCCACGGGCCATATCTCAGGTACGGGATTTGCACACGCGAATACAATCGCATCGTCAGCCATATCAGCCACCCATTCCTTCTTTATCACGCCGGGACCCGGCGTTGAAAGCGCTATGCAAAGGTCGGTATCGCGCATTGCCTCCTTTATTCCCCCTTTTCGCCCCTCTTTATTCGTCTTTTCGCACATATCCCGCTTATTTTCATCCCGCTTTACTTCCTCCATTCGCTCCCTGTTCAATATCCCTCTGCTATCCACCATCACCATGTTTCCTTCTTTCGCACCCGCCAGGCACAGATATTTTGCAACGTTCATGTTCGCCGCACCCGCGCCCACCAGCGAAATCGCTATCTCGCTCAAACGCTTCCCCACTACTTTCAACGCGTTTATTACACCTGCAAGTATCACCAGTGCCGTGCCCTGCTGGTCATCATGCCATACGGGCATACCTAACTCATCCTGCAACCTCTGCAAGATATAATAGCACTTCGGGCTTTCTATGTCCTCCAGATTCACGCCGCCAAAAGTGGGCGCAACCCATTTCACGGTATTTATTATGTCCTCCGCATCTGACGTATCCAGACAAAGGGGAAACGCATCTACGCCACCCAAATATTTAAATAGCATTGCTTTACCTTCCATTACCGGAAGCGCCGCTTCTGCACCTACATCGCCTAACCCCAACACCCTTGTACCATCTGTGACTATCGCCACTGAATTACCTTTATTCGTGTACTCAAACACGCGCTCTCGGCTGTTTTTTATCTCCCTGCTCGGCTCCGCTACACCGGGCGTGTACCATATCGCAAAATCATCGTAACTCCGAACCGGTGCCTTTAGCCCTATCTCTATTTTCCCGCGATAATACGAGTGATATTCCGAGGCAACTTTTTCAGGCTCATGCTTATTTATTGCACTCAAATGCTTTTCCCCCGCTTTTAGTTTCTCCTCTTCCATTTCTGTCCCTGCTAGCTATTCTCCTTACAACGTAACGTGTGAGCCCCTATCTTGGTACGGTATGCAATGGTATAATATATCTCATTATATTCTGTTCTACTCACTTAATTATTATCTACTTGGATGAATCTTTTTGTCTGCCCCCTCCATCCGCATCTGCATACGAATCAAAGGTTTTGAGATATGTCTCCTTGCAACAGGTGGCGCTTCATATAATCCTTCCTCCAGCACTCTCTCGATAACCTCCTTGGCCTTATCCGCACGGTAAGTTCCACAGTGTTTACACCGGTATCCCTGTAATCGTCCTGCGGATTTCATCGTTCGGCCACACTTTTCACATCTTGGATTCTTATCTATCACCAAATTCAATTTCCTTACTTCTATCTTCTCGAGATTTAATGTCTTTTTCTTTAGTGACCCGAACACCGTGACCGCATCACCAGCTCGCAGCCCCCGTACAATGTCTCGAAATCCCTTTGTCGGCTCGTATGCGATACATTCGATACCAGCCAGGGTTTCTTCAGATAGAGATATGGAGAACACAACATGGCCACCTTCTACGGTGCGGGGGTCTGAACCAACCACACCATCCAAGATATAAGAGTGATAATCTTGTAACTCTTCCTTCTCTGTCTCTAACTTTCGTATCAAATGAAAATCCGTGCCCTGATTTGTCACGAACAGCATTTTCCGCTCTTCGGGTTCCGTATGTATGAGTTTATATGTTTTGTAGATAGCATCTATGCTATCGCCACGTATCCCAAAAAGTACAGGGCAGGGCGAATGAGGAGCAAAAACTATTTTCCCGTTCGCCACGTCCACCGTATCCCAGGTCAAAGGATAAGTAGCTGCATCTGCTTTCCATACGCTCGTTTCGTCTATAACCCTTGGCGTACCCCATCTTTCTTTTTGCCGATATGCTATCAGCTCGTAGGTGAAATCATAATAATCTGGCTTCCTATAATTCCTTTGTAATAGCAGGAACGAAGCAGCGGCTAAAGCGCCTATTAGTCCTCGTTTATTCTTTAACCCGAAATAATCAAAATGCAATTCAGAGATGAGTCTATATGCATCTTCTATGGTCAGCACTTCTCTTACCGCATTTTCGTAAAAGCGCTTCAATATGCCTCTTCTTTCTTCACGGTTTTCGTTTAAAACGTTGCTATCAATAAAAACCACACCCGGGTTTGTTCCCTCTTCTCTTAATTCCGATAGCTCACATACTTGCGTTCTGACAATTTCTTTTATTTCTGCCTCTCGTTCGGCGTTTGTGTTTGTCTTTATTTCAAACGATACTGCACCATTGCCTCTTGTTTTAAATGGTATGCAGGGATTGAGCCTCACCAATCTCGGTGTCGAGACTTCGCCATATTCCTTCAGGTCGTCAACTAAAACCGCACACAGATATGTGGTGCACCCACCTTTTCTCGAATCTGTGTCGTCTATTCCTATAATCATAAACCTTTCTTTTAAAAAGAAAGCTTTACCAAAGAAATATTGTTTTTCACGGAGCGATTTTGATAAAACTTTTTTAAAACGTTTGCTGCGTAAGCCTTTTTCGGTAAAGCCTTTTTCTTTAGAAAAAGGGTTTTAGCACAGGTTCTTTTTCTAAAAGAAAGTGTAAAGAAAGTTTGAGCAAAGAA
>JAGGZZ010000050.1 GCA_021161765.1 Candidatus Methanophagales archaeon
GACGGGGCACCTCTTCTCGATATAAAACCCTTCGTGCCGCAGTTTGACCATAGAGATAATGCAAAGAGCGGATGGCTCAGTAATCCTCACATAGACATGGTTAAGGGCGAATCAGGCAAGCATAGACCTGAATAGGAACGGATAAACGCAATGCTAAAGAAATTGAAGCGGTCAAAAATCAAGATTATTACGGTACTATCAAGTTTATTTCTCGCTGCTTTTATCCTGGTTCTGATTATTTGTGTCGTTACGCACACCACGCTGCCCGCACTAATAACAAGTATTCTCTCTGAGGAGATACAATTTGCGATAAAATTGAGTTTGACAACGGCTGTCGTGTCCACCGTTATGTGCATTGGCATTTCGATACCTGCAGCATACGCACTTGCGCGATACGACTTCTTTGGCAAGAGTGTGGTCAATACGATTCTGGATGCACCGCTGGCGTTACCACCGCTGGTCGCAGGAGTGGGCTTGTTAATTCTGTTTGGCACGACCTCATTCGGGAGAGGTCTTGCCGATGCGGGGCTTACGTTTGTGCTCACGCCGCTGGGGATAATAATCGCGCAGTTTTTTGTGAACGTGCCGTTCATGTTCAGGATACTGCGTGGAACGTTTCAGAGTATAAATCCAAGATACGAGCACGTGGCGGAAACACTTGGCTGCACCGAGGCGCAGGCGTTCTGGCGTGTAACACTACCCATGTCGAAGAATGGACTCTTAGCGGGCTCCATTATAACATGGTCAAAAGGAATAGGCGAGTTTGGTGCCGCACTGATGGTCGCAGGAGCAACGAGAATGAAAACCGAGACATTGCCTATCTCGCTGTACCTGAACATGTCCTGTGGCGAGCTGAATTTAGCCATTGCTGCCGCAACTATCCTGATTATCATATCGCTTATATCTCTGTTCGTGTTTGAAAGATATGGAGGCTTTACGCGAGTGTTCTGATTTGAAGATGCAAGGGGAAGAGGATAATAGCATCGAGAAAACAGAAAATAAATTATAGACACAGATTAACGCAGATTAACACAGATGATAAGAATCAACACGGTTAAACTAAAATAAATCTGCGTAAATCAGTGTAAATCTGTGTCTTAAATAGAAGGAAGCTGCTATACTTTATATACAACAAGAAACGAGGTTAATAGAGGATAAACTAATCAATAATGTGCGGAGACATGGACAATATTATCTCTTCTTCTGTGTAAATCTGCGTAATCTTGTGGTTACTTAGCCTTTGATTTCGTAGTTCCCACCGCCCATTTCACCTTCCTTCTTTTTCGCCCCAGTCTTATCATATTGCGTTCGCACTTAGAACTGCAGAAATAAAACACTGTTCCATCTCGCTTTACATACATCTTCCCACGACCCAGCGCTATTGGCGAATCGCAAAACGAACATTTCTTCTCCATCTCCTTGCCCCCGTTTTTATTTTCTTAACCACGGATTACACAGATTCCCACAAGATTAGGTGTAAGATGTGAGTTGTCAAGTATTAATAGCACTGAGACCTAAAACCTAAAACCTGACACCACTTTAATCTTGTGTAATCTCACGGTTTCTTTTAGTTTGATTTTCCAATTTACCTCCTTAGTAGTTTCCTCACTTCTCTATCTGTCTCCAGCAGCACAATAATGTCGCCTGTTTTTATAGGTCCCCTGCAATTCCTCGTTATAATTCGCCCTTTATTCCTCCCTTCCTGTACCTTACACTTTATCTGCGTGGATTCGCCATGCATTCCCGTCCTACCCACTATTTCCATTACCTCTGCTGGTGTTCCCCTCTCTTCGCTCATTATAATTATCGTCCCCTATTTAGTTTCTCCAGCTCCGCTATAATCCCCTCAACCGCTTCTTCTGCTTTCCCGGGGTCAACGATGGCAGCAGAGGCACAGCCTTTATTTATACCACAAGCAGCGCCTAAATCACGCTGGCTTTTTATATACACGTAAGGAGCACCTTTCTCTTCACATAACGGTGGAAGATGCATTAATATCTCCTCTGGCGTAACATCCTCACCAATCAGCACTAACTTTGCCATGCCCCTTTCTATGATTTTTGTGGTTTCATTTGTCCCCTTCTTTACGCTACCCGTAGTCCTTGCCAGTTCCAATGCCTCTAACGAGGTGCTTTGTAACTCCTCCGGGACCTCGAATTTAACGTACACCGGCATATTTGCAGTTCCCTTTGCCTTTTCTTTTTCTTCTTTTTCTTCCTTGCTCATCTTTCATCCCCCCTAAACCTACAATGTCATCTGCGCTTTTACTTTGATATTAGATATCGCTTTAAGCTTATAGTCTTCAAACAGGACAGGCTGTACACTATCGGTCGGCACACTCAGTGAAATCTCCTTTGTACGACCATATCTGCCTCTGTTTACTATTGCGGCATTTATCAATCCTAAAATGTCCAGTTCCGAGACCAAATCGGTAACACGCCGCTGCGTTAACGCCTCCATGGCCAGATGTCCACACAATTTCCGGTACATATTATAGACTTCGCCGCTGGAGAAGCGGCTTTTGTTCCTTTCCCGGTGTAGCTGGAGCACACTACTTAACACGACTTTTGACTGTAGCGGCAGTGTTTTTACCACTTCAACTATTCTATTCGCTTCTATCTTTTTACCTGCGAGCCGCACATGCTCCCCCGTTACCCGTTCGGACCCCGTGCGTTCCGCAATTTCCCCTGATACGCGTAGCAGGTCAAGAGCACGCCGCGCATCACCGTGCTCCTGAGCAGCGAAAGCAGCGCAAAGTGGTATCACCGAGTCGTCTAACGCCGATTCGTTGAACGCTATTTCCGCCCGTTCACTTAGAATATCCTGTAACTGGTTCGCATTGTAAGGCGGGAATATTATTTCTTCCTCACCTAACGACGACCTCACTCTTTGGTCTAATAAGTCAGTAAAGGTCAGGTCATTTGAGATGCCTATCATGCTTATTTTTGCGTGATTTAGCTCGCTGTTTATCCTTGAGAGATTATACAAAGCCCCCTCTCCCTTGCCTGCTAACCTGTCCACCTCGTCCAATACCACAATTACGCATCTATCTTCTGTATCTACCGCAGTCTTGAACTCTGAATACATCATATCCGTCGGCCATCCGATCATCGGAATTTGCTGATTAAATGCCCGTGCAAGATAAGCAAAAACACGATACTGCGTATCAAATACCTCACCGTTGATATATAGCATAATACATTTGCTGCCCCTTTTCCTAGCCATCTCTTCTAATTCCTTGCTTACATATTTCACCGTAGCGGTCTTACCTGTTCCAGTTTTGCCATATATCACGATATTAGAAGGTGTTCCCCCTTTTAACGCGGGTGATAACGTATCTGCTAAACCTCTTATCTGCTTCTTCCGATGCGGTAAATTCTCAGGGACATAGGTAGAGCGAAGCACCTCGCGGTTTGTAAATATCTTGCCCTCGCCCAGCAGGCCATCGAACAGGTTTTCCATATCTTCTCTTTACCTCGCTTTTTATATCTTATTTTTGTAAACTAATTTCAATAAGAAGGTGAAGGTAATAGGGTATAATAAAAGTATTGTTTCAGGTACGTTTCTACTGGAGCGCTTGTCTTGCCTGCACCGGCAGGCTATATGCAGAACGGAGGGCCGATGAACGAAAAAATAAAGGAATATTTGGAGACTAAGTACGAAACGCCGTTGCGTGTACTGAGTATAAAGGAGTTGGGATTGGAGTCGCAAGAACAAAAGGAAGATTTAGGAGAAATAAAAGGGTTTGGATATGGCAGACCGTATTTCGTGAAGTTTCAGACGGGCGGCGCGGGAGAAATAAAGGAAGTGGTTATCTCATCGATGAGAGGGGATGGATTTGGGCATGACCATTTCGCTGACCGCGCGCAAATACTGATATGGCAGCACCATGCCTTTAATACGCTGCCGAAACACGTAAAATCGCTCGATGTCGGTTACTTTACACGGGACGGGAGGATGGAATCCGTGAGTGATGCGGAGGAATATTTCATTACATGCGATAAAGTAGAAGGCGCTGAATACGTTAAAGACCTGGATAGGCTAAGGGGCGGTGGGGAAGTGAGAGGAGAGGATGAGGAAAGGGTATCTGCTCTGGCTGCCTATTTGGCGGATATTCACGCGGTCAAAAGAGACGATGCGCAACTTTATGTGCGAAGGATAAGGGAATTGGTGGGACATAGCGAATGTATATTCGGGCTTACGGATAGTTATCCGCCTCGAAATGGGTTCATAACGAGCGAAGAGCTCAGGGATATAGAGAAGCTCAGTATAGACTGGAGATGGAAGCTGAAGGAGAGAACAAAAAGGTTGTGCATGGTTCATGGCGATTTTCATCCCTGGAACGTGATGTTCCGTAAAGGGACCGATTTTACCGTGCTTGACCGCAGTCGAGGAGAATGGGGGGAAGCCGCTGACGACGTCTCCGCGATGACCATTAATTATCTCTTCTTCGGGCTGCTCAAGACAGAGGGCAATGCGATTGACCGTGGGTTTAAGAAGTTATATGACTTGTTTTTTGATGTGTATCTTGAAAAGACGGGTGATTACGAGTTACTGGAGGTAATACAGCCGTTTTATGCGTTTCGCGGGCTTGTCGTTGCTTCGCCTGTGTGGTATCCAGGCATATCGCTGGACACACGGATGAAGCTGTTTAACTTTATACGGAACGTGCTTAAAGCGGAGAAGTTTGATTATAAGGGTGTGAGTAAGTATTTTGAGCAATAGGGGGGGATAATCGTAAGAGAATTTATCGTGATGGTATAGGGGATTTGAAGCAAAAAGAGCGGATTTTGGGATCAAAAGCATAGATAAAATTCGTTCTCATATTCGAACGCCTTGTCAAAATTTGGAAGTTCTATCATTTCGTATCCCCTTTTGTGTTGAGATTGAAGCTTGAGAATTATTGGTATTCAACTATATAAATAACTACGCGAAGTTACCATTAAAATTCCTTACGGTGCGCCGTCACCATGTACGTACATCCTGCATCACTGCAGGAGGCATTCAAAACCGCGGTTGGAAAGGCAGGCATTACGAAAAATGCCGCTGTTCATACTTACTCTAAGACACAGCTTCGCTCGGTGTTCGTTCACACGCAGCCGTTTTTCTATGCTCGTCATTCACGGCAGGTATCGGTCTATATCCAAGGCTCCGTGGAATACCCCGAGGATCTCTACGCGATCGCTGCCCTTGATTAGATATACGATACGATAGTGCCCGTAGAGAAGTATACGGATATCCCCCTCCGGTTCTGATCTGTATTTGTACCCAACCTCTGGGAATTCGTGCAGAATCTGCGCGCGTTGATAAATGCCAGATACGATCTTCTCAGCGGCAGCAGGGTTGCCCTGCGCTATATAGCCGTGTATGTCTTTGAGCCACCGCTCGGCCTCCTCCGTCCATATTATTCCTGCCATGTTCTAATCCGCCGAGCCATATCTTCGTTGGAAATAACCCTTCCAGTACGGGAGTCCGCCAGCCCACGCTCAACCATGCGCTCGAAAGCAAGCTCGCGTATGATCTCCTCGTAGGTTGCATCCTCCGGTTGCTCCTGGATGATTTCAGCCATTCGCGCTTTTAAAGATGACATTGTTCTTGTTCTCCTTATGGTCGAACATTGCTTTTTATCTTTATTCTATTATTTCTCAAGTATGTAAATATAAATAACCGTAGTAATTTGGCATACTTCTAAGTCTATCGGAGATTAGAATTGAAGATTCAAAACCGATAAACCATTTTAAATTACACGATGACAAAATTTTACGAGGTCAGGAGAAGAGACGGTGCAGCAAGAACAGGGAAATTGTCGGTTGAAGAAAATTATATACAAACGCCTCTGATGCTCCGAGTTGACACCATAAGCAAGAAGAAAGGAGAACTGGAAGTATTTAACGTGGAAAATCCGAACTTCGATGATTTATCTTCTGAAGAAGCCTGGGACGCTCCACGAGGCGTTGTCCTCCTGCCCGAAGTTCACCCTCTGTTCACGAAAGTGAAAGAAGCTCCAATGTTTGCCGACTTTTTCGTACTCTCCTTCGCTTCTAATATGCTCAACAGCCCACGGGATTTTGTGCGTAGGGTTATTGATGCGAGAAACGCAATACCGCCTGATGTAGCATTGTGGGTTCCCGCGATAGCGACGGCGGAAAATGCGGCACTTATGTTTTACATGGGCGTGGACATAATAGACGATACAAACGCGGTGCTAAAAGGCTGCCAGGGTATTTATCTCATGGAAGAAGGGGAAGTAAGATTAAATGAATTAGACGAATTGCCGTGTAATTGCCGTGTTTGCACTTCTTTAAGTATAAATGCGTTAAAGCAGAAGAATAGCAAAGAACGAGCTTCGTTATTAGCAAAGCACAATACGCTGGTGCTGGATAAAGAGGTAAAAAAAGCAAGAGCGTGCATCAGAGCGGGTAATTTGCGTGAGTACGTGGAGATGCGAGTCAGGTCGTCACCTTTTTTGACCGCTGTGCTTCGCATTTTAGACAGCGAAGAAGAAGCGTATTTTGAACGCCGAACGCCCGTTGCTCGAAATTGCATTATGATGGCAAATACAATGGAATCGCTGAAAAGGACAGAAGTAAAGCGGTTTGCGAGCAGGGTTCTGGAACGGTATGAACCGCCGGCGAGGAAAATATTGCTGATATTACCGTGTTCTGCGAGGAAGCCATATTCCACGTCACCGTCTCACACGAGGTTCATAGATGCGATTGCGGGTTATAGAGGTCAGATACATGAGTTGATTTTAACGTCGCCACTGGGTGTAGTGCCACGGGAGCTGGAAGCGGTCTATCCCGCAGCATTCTACAACATTCCCGTAACGGGCTACTGGGATGCGGAGGAACGGGAATGGGTCTCTTCATGCTTGCGTGCATACCTTGAGCGGAAAATGAAGAATTATGACGTGGTGGTTGCGCATCTCAGCGGTGCGTATAGCGAGATATGCGCATTGGTTGCGGAAGATTTAGGCATAGAGATCGCATACACGTGCGAAGCCAACGAAGGGACAACTTCAAAAGAGGCTTTGAACAGGCTGAAGGAACGAGTAGCCGGGTTGTGTGATGATAAACGGCGATTATCGGGATTTGAGATGAAAATGAGCATGATAAAAGCGATGGCTGATTTTCAGTTTGGTCCCGGTGCGGGAAGGCAGCTGCTGGGCGAGGAAGAAGAAGGAGGAGAAAGACTGAAAATAAACGGTAAGTTCCCTTCTTTCAAACTCAGCTCGAAGGGCGATGTTCTTGCGAGAATCGTGCCGGAATACGGGCTTTTAACGCTTACGGTGAAAGGAGCGCGAAGAATTGAAGATTTGCTTTCCTCATACGTGGTGGAAATAGGCGATTTTGCTCCTAAAGGCTCTATATTGGCACCAGGGGTTGTAAACGCGGGTGAACAAATAAGGGTGAATGATGAGGTCGTGTTCCGCGGCGAGAAGGTGTTTGGTGTGGGTAGAGCGAAAATGAGTGGTTGGGAGATGGTGGAGTCGCAGAAGGGTATGGCAGTGCAGGTGAGGGAGGTGGAAGAAATTGAGTGAGCATGCTGACGAGCTTGGTGCATATATCAATTTTGAATATTTCAAAAAAGCGACTTTATTCATACTTAAGTTGGATAACCATAGACTATTGTAAATTGTGAGTAGTCATCCTCATAGCGTAGTCCTATTACTACGATATCTACATATTCTCCCTGTTCACGAAACTCCCTTTTTCCAAAGCGCATGTGATTACACATTTTGTGGGGATCAAAGGAATCTAATACTGGGTAAGCATGCCAACTATCGTCTACCAGCTTTTCAAGAAAAAAATCCATGACTTGCGGAGCACTTGCATTTATTTCATAAGTGCAGCCTCGGGCTTTGCCATAGCCAACACGAAGCTCTTTGTATTTCATCATTGTAGCTCCTTTCGGGATTTTTATATCCTCATGACGAATATGATCAAAAAACTTGGTATCGTATTCCAGATATTTATAACCTGACTTTTAGAGTTGTATAGGCTACAACCCGAAAAGCCTATCCGCAAACCCCAACTTTTCGATAATCTCCTTTTGCTCTTTAGTGAGAACAGAAATTTTATCACGCCTTTCTCCCCCAAAATCAAGCGTAGTCTTTCGTATTCTACCCAGTTCATCCAGACTATCCTC
>JAGGZZ010000034.1 GCA_021161765.1 Candidatus Methanophagales archaeon
GCATCATTAAAATCGGATTGCGTGGCTGGACGACTATCATTGATTACAAGAGCTTTACTCCAATTTTTTATTTTAAAAACAGTGCCACAGCCAGCAAAAGGGTCGAGGACAACGTGGTCGGGATATTCCTTTTTATACCTGTCTAATATGGACTGAACAAAAGAAGCCGAAAATCCCTGCACATACGGCGCCCAGCGGTGGATATGCTCATTAATGTTGGGCGTAAACTGCATAGGCTGTATATTTTCGGGAATTGTTATGATTCCACCATCACCCATTTGTCCTTCCCTTCCCATATTCTCAGCGAATACAGCGACACCCCCAGGTTTGAATCGTTCAACTTCTTCTCCAACTGCTCCTTCAGGAACAACGCTATATTCTCGCTCGTTGGATATGATATTATCTCATTTAAAAACTTATGGTCTACGAGTTCAATCACTTCTTCTACCAGTGCCTTCACTTCCGAGAAATCCGCCACGCACTCGGTATCCTCCTTCTTATCGCCTTCCACCACCACATCTACTTTATACGTATGCCCATGCAGATTCTTGCATTTTCCGGGATGTCGTGGCAGCGAATGCGCCGCGCTAAAATCCGTTGATACTCCTAATTTCATTTTACTATTTATAACTTAAATATTATGTCATATTATATGTTGATAGCGACGGTGGTAATAGCAATGGCAATGGGAAAGAAAACAAAAGGCAGGAAACTACGGCTATGCAAAGCGAATAAGCAAAACCGAAGAGTTCCCGCGTGGATAATGGTAAAAACGAGCCGCAGGGTGACTACACATCCAAAAAGAAGACATTGGCGGCGGACAAAGCTGAAAGCGTGAAGTAGGGGAAAAGAGGGAGAAAAGCTGCATGGGAGAAGAGACAGGAGCAGGTGGAGGTGAACGCATTTATACTATACCATTGAGAGATGTGAAAAAGGCACCGAGATGGAAAAGGAGCAACCGCGCAATAGCGATAATAACAGAATATTTAGTACAGCATACAAAATTCGAGGATGTCATTTTAGATTCCGCGATAAACGAGAAGGTGTGGGAGCGAGGCTCACAGAAACCGCCTTCCAGAATACGAGTGAAGGTAACGGAAGAAGAGGATGTAATCCGGGCTGAGCTGGTTGAATAAAAAATTATTAACCACAGATTACACAGATTAACACAGATGATAAGATCAACAGGTTAAACTAAAATGAATCTGCGTAAATCAGTGTAAATCTGTGTCTAATATACTGTATAAATACGACAAAAGAAATAAAGTGACGATAAGAAGGAGCGGTAAAGAGCTAAAGAGAACATTCAGTATTGATGGCAGCGCGTATATAGGTGTTTTTGCAGTTGCTACCGAATCGGTGCTTCTTTTGCCCCCGCGCATATCAGATAATTTAGCGATGGAAATGGGGCGTGCATTGAAGGTAAAAGCAGTAAAAACGTCGGTAGCAGAAACGTCTTTAATTGGCTGTTTAGCCGTGGGGAACTCAAATGGGTTTATCTTCTCCCCGTACACGCTGGATAGCGAGTTACGGCAAGTAGAAGATTTGGTGGGCTCGGAAGGCTCAGGGGAAAAAATTACCCGGCTGCCGGAACGCGATAGGCTGAACGCAGTGGGGAACGTCATATTAGCGAACGATACGGTTGCGCTGGTTCACCCGCGACTATCGGCGAAGACCGTGGAGTTGGTAGAGCAAACACTTGACGTGAAGGTTTATAAGGGCACGATAGGCGGATTAAAAACCGTGGGGATGGCGGCAGTGGTGACAAATAAAGGCATCTTAGCGCATAGAAATGCCACTAAGGAGGAATTAGAATTCCTGGAAGACACTTTCGAGCTGCCTGCGGAGATAGGCAGTGTTAATTTCGGCGTTCCTCTGATTGGTGCTGCGCTGCTCGCGAACACGAAAGGATACGCAGCCGGAAGTGATACGACCGGCGCGGAGTTAGGAAGAATAGAAGATGCGCTTGGGTTTTAAACCCTATGGCTCAATGCAAAATGCAAATCGAAAAATGTAAAATAAAACAGGGACATTTGGTAATTTTTTTTCTTTTCCGCCAACGTTTTTCTTTTTTAAAGAAAAGGGTTGATGATGCGTCGACCGGGATTTGAACCCGGGCAGTGGGCTTGGAAGGCCCAAGTCATACCTCTAGACCATCGACGCTTTTTGTGGTTATTCATTATTTAACCTTAAATCATATAAGAAGCTTCACCATCAAACTTTCTTTCACAAAGAAAGTTTAATCAAAGAAACGTATATTTTTAGTAAAGGTTTTTGCTTGCAAAAAACTTTTGCGGAGGTCGCCGAGTGGACAAAGGCGTGAGGTTCAGGGCCTCATCCCGCAGGGGTTCGGGAGTTCGAATCTCCCCCTCCGCATTGTTTTACAGGTCGTTTTGTATGTAACGTCACACGTATATGGAGTGGGGTGCGAAAGGCATGTTTGCATGGGTGTCAAGGTCAAGAAGGCATTGGTTGAAAGACCCAAGTTATGTGTTCCTGCGGGGGATGACGGTGGTGATGATGAAAGAATGACAGACACAAATAAACCTTTCTTTCAAAAAGAAGGCTTTACCAAAATTCCTTTCAAATTAACTTTTTCTCTAAAGAGAAAACCTTAATTAAAAGAGTGGAAAACAATGTTTGCTGGGACATGGGCAGAGCCCACGATGCTTAGGATTTAGGATTTCACACTCTTTATTAAGCACGTTCCCTATACCCTATTCCCCCGTGGCTATACCCTATTCCCTACTGCCCAAGCAATGGGCCCGATGCGATTCGAACGCATGACCTCCGCCTTGTCAAGGCGACGTCATTCCAGCTAGACCACGGGCCCCTATGAGCATGGTAATTTTTATTATAATAAGCATTGCTTATAAAATTTACTTTTTGTTCCCACAGTTAGGACAAAAGCGGGCTAAAATTGGTCGCATTTTACCACACTCCGGGCATTTCTCCGCTAATTTCTTCCCGCAATTTTGACAATAAGGCATTTCATATCTGACAGGGAAACCGCACCAAGGACATTTATTTTCCTTTAATCTGGACATGGAAATGCGCTCAAAGATGAAGAACTGTTTCTTGAGATACGCCAGAGAAACACCGCATGCCACCGCTCCGAGAATGGATATACCTATTATGTGAACCACCTTCCACATGTTCTCGATAATCATGTACATCAATAAGAGGGATGCAAAAGCCATGAACGCATTGGCGTGAATGATGTATTTGCTTCTCGCCTTTTTGGCTTTTAAAAACAGGACAATAGCAACTGCCAACAGAGGAAACCAGCACAAAAGCCAATCTTATATCCAAAACCTTTAAGCTATATATTTGATAATATTTTCTCGCCTCTTGTGGTCTCTATTTTCTCATCTTCATATTCCGGCTGCATGATTACTGAAACTTATTATCTTATTATTATAATTCATAAGATAATCATCCAAAGGAGATATTCCATCAATGAAAAAGGAAAAAGATTACGACTTGATTGTCGTTGGTGCGGGACCCGCGGGAATGACGGCGGGGATGTACGGCGCGAGAAGCGGGCTAAAAACGTTAGTGGTTGAGAAAGGAATATGCGGCGGATTGTCCAATGAGGCGCCGGAGATAGAGAATTATCCAGGATTCAAGCGAGTGGGTGGCATGGAATTAGCAGAAAAGGTGAAAGAGCAAGCATCCGAATATGTAGGGATAAAAGAGCTGGAAGGTGTGGAAACAATAGAAACGGGAGGAAAAGAAAACGGGGGAAATATGCTGGTAGTTACGGAAAAAGGCTCTTATGTTACAAAAACGGTGATAATAAGCACGGGGACCAAACACAGGAAACTGGATGCCCGAGGTGAAGACGACTTTTTAGGGAGGGGGATATCCTATTGTGCTACCTGTGATGGTTTTTTCTTTAGAGATAAGCCTGTAATAGTGGTAGGTGGAGGGGACTCAGCCGTTAGAGAAGCGTTATATCTGAAAAATATCGGCTGCGAGGTAACGCTGATTCATAGAAGAGATAAGCTCCGGGCGGAACCGTATTTACAAAACAAGTTGGAAGAGGCCGGTGTGCCTGTCTTGTGGAATTCCGTGGTGAAGGAGATAAAAGGTGATAAAGCGGTGAGGAGCGTTGTTAAATATGATAGGAAGAAGGAAATTGAAGATGAACTCCCCGTGGAAGGTGTGTTTATATCCGTTGGCGAAGAGCCGGTAAATGATTTGGCAGCACAAATAGGAATCAAATGCGATAAAAACGGATACATAATCGCGGATAAAAACCAGAGGACGAACATCAAACGCGTATATGCCGCGGGAGACATAACAGGTGGCGTGAGACAGGTGGTGGTGGCGTGTGCAGAAGGTGCTATCGCGGCTACCTCGGCGTATAACGATTTGCTGGAATTGGAATAAATAAAAATAAATGGAACTGAGGGAGATAGGGATTGACGAAGCGGGAAAGGGACCCGTAATAGGATCTATGTTTGTTGCAGGGGTATTGAATTTTGAGGGGTTGGAAACGCTGGGCGTAAAGGATTCGAAGCAACTGAGTCCTTCAAAGCGGGAATATCTGGCGGAACGCATAGAAGCCTTAACTGAAGTTTATGTCCTTGAATTCACGGCAAACGAGATAGACGAGGGTAGAAAAAGGCATACGTTAAATGTAATTATGGTTGAACTTTTTTCTGCTGTACTTATACATTTCCAGCCTGATAGGGCGTTCGTTGATGCAGCAGACGTCAATCCCGATAGATTCGCCGTGAATCTTAAATCGGGCTACGAGAAGGGAATGAGCGGTGGAAGGAAAAGGGAAATAGAAATAATTTCCGCGTCTAAAGCAGACGTACGTTACCCGGTGGTCAGTGCAGCGTCAGTAATTGCAAAAGTGCATCGTGATAGGTCAATAAGGCAGCTCGAAGCGGAAATAGGGATGGAGATAGGCAGTGGATACCCCGCAGACCCGAAAACCATTCAATTCCTGAACGAATTAGTAAAAGAAAAAGCGGAGCTTCCTGCTTACGTGAGACATTCATGGAAAACCGTCAAAAGATTACGATAGTCATTCCAGTAACAAATTGCAAATAATGAACCACGAGATTTCACGAGATTAACATCCACACTTTTTCTTTTTTACAAAAAAGCCCTTTTGCAAGCAAAAACCTCTACGGAAAATTCGCTTCGCAGAAAACCTGTGCCTCGTAGCTTAGCCAGCCAGAGGTGGGATATGCTAACAGCGACCCTCCTTCCTACAGGGGAAGTTCTCATCAATTGTTGCATCCCCTTATCCAGTGGACAAAAAAGATTTCCGCTTTTTCCCTGAAATCCTAAATCCGAATTTCGAAATCCTAAACAAATTCAAATACCAAAAACCAAATGACAAAAACAAACTTTTTTTTGCAAGCAAAATGCTTTACCAAAAACTTTGTTTCTTTGGTAACGCTTCATTTGAAATGGTTTGTTTGGATTTTTGAGTTTAGATATTGGGATTTGTTTAGAATTTAGTGCTTAGAATTTAGGATTTTTTTGTGGCTAAGGCGAAAATGAATTTTGTCCATTTTTCTTCGATTGCAACAATTGATGTTCTATATCTCTATGGGGATGGTTTACCGTATGTAAATGCGGCCCAAAACGGGAGATTACCATGGGGGGTTAGCATGTCTGCTTAGGGTCAGGATGAAGACGAAAGGGTGACTAAGTGACCGGGGGAGGTCTCGTATCGTCCTCAACCGTGTCCTGGAATATGGCAGAGGCTCTGAGGTAAGGAAGGTATAACCTGGATGGGAAAGCCGGAATGATGCGATACGAGAAGTCGGACGGATTCGTAGTAGCGATGATGTCGGTGCCTGTGAAGGGCTGGTAACAGTCGGGAGGATAAAACACCGACTGCGAAGCGTTTTTGGTCAAGCTTTTTCTAAAAGGTTGATGCGAAGGAATCCTGCTTTGGCGAAATCGAACAATGGCTGAGATAGATGCACAACTCGGTTGCTTCAGATGCATGACATCGTAGATGTTCCGACTGAGGTAGAGAATCCAAAGGGAAAGGGGAAAAAGGACTGCGAAGTAGTTTTGATAAACTTTTCGATTTTTTCTTTCTTCAACTCATACACGCGCAATCATTTTAATATGGCTATTTAAAATAAAATAAAATAAAGTAGAACCCAAAAGCCAAATGAGCCAAAACACAACTACAAAAGTAAAAATCTGCGGCAACACGAATGCCGAAGATGCCCTAATAGCTGCAGAAGCAGGTGCAGACGCTATCGGTGTGATAAACGTCGCTGATACGAGAAGATATATAGATTTAGAAAATGCAAAGGCGATATTCGATGCTTTGCCTGTTTTTGTATCAAAAGTCGTGGTTGTCACGTTGGGTAACGCCCCAACCGGAGCTGCGTGCGATAAAATAAAATCAATCGAGGACACAGGTGCGGATTGCATACAGCTTCATGGTGATGAGTCGGTGGAACTCGTTGCAGATTTACGTGCGTGTATGGAAAGCAGCACAAGAATAATAAAAAAGATTGGCGTGAGCGGAGATAAAGAAAAGTGCCTGGAGAACGCTTTAGCGTATGAAGACGTTGTGGATGCGATATTGCTGGATACCGCGGTTATATCAGGAAGAACAGGGGAGATGGGCGGAACCGGGAAACAACACGATTGGAGCATAAGCAAAGAAATTGTGGAGCATGTGAAGAAGCCGGTGATACTTGCCGGTGGACTGAATCCCGATAACGTCGCCAGAGCAATAGCACTGGTGAAGCCTTATGCCGTGGACGTGTCCAGTGGTGTAGAGCGCGAACTAAGAAAGAAGGATGCGGTGAAGGTGAAAAGATTCATAGAAGCGGCAAAATCGGAAAATAGGGAATAGGGAATAGGGAATAGGGAATAAGGAATAATTAACTTGACACTGTCTGATTAACCGGAGAATTCACAGAAGATAGCGGTTTGGATGTTTAGCTAACGAGCTGAACCGCTAATAAACTAAACCTCTAATTTCACGTTCTCTGCGGTAAATTTTAAATGTGACAAAGTCAAGTTACTTTATATTTGGCAAAATAGGATAAGCATATAATTAGTTTAATTGTATAAACTGGCAATGGCAGAGAAAGGGGGAGTCCGCAAAGAAGAAATAGAGAAGGTTATGATAGCTGAACTGCCGAGGCTGATGGCTGAGTCACCGGCATTCCGACAGCAGTTAATAGGTATTGTAGCTGAGGCATTTGTAAGAAAGGAAGAGCTAAAGCAAGTGCTTGATGCGATAAGGGACCTGAGAGAGGATTTCAATACCAGGTTTGATGAGCATTCGAGGATACTTGAAGGATATTCAAAGAGACTTGAGGAATTATCAAAGCGGCAAGAGGAGTACTCGAGAATACTGGAGGAGCATTCGGAGAGACTTGAGGAAATGTCAAAGCGGCAAGAGGAGCATTCGAGAATACTTGAGGGGCACTCAAAGAGACTTGAGGAATTATCAAAGCGACAAGAGGAGCATTCGAGAATACTTGAAGGGCACTCCCAAACGATTGAAGAACTGATGAAAAAAATGGATGAGCATGAAAAGAGGTTGGAATCCGCTATTGGTGGACTTGGTGCAAGGTGGGGGATAATGAGCGAAGAATCATTTAGACAAGGACTAAAAGGGATCCTGCAAGACCTTGGGTTAAAAGTCGAAAGATATCTTGATTATGACCCGGAGGGTTATGTATTTGGGCATCCTGAACAGGTAGAGTTAGATGTGCTTATCAAAAACAAAACGGTTTTACTTGTAGAGATTAAGTCCTCAATAAGTAAAGAGGAAATGCATACATTTCAAAGAAAGGTGGAATTTTACGAGAAGAAGCAAAAAATAAAAATAGAAAGAAAAGGCGTTGTATCTCCTTTTGTTGACCCAAGGGCAAAGCCAGTCGCTGAACGATTTGGGATAGAAGTTTATACTTCTGGCTATGATGTGAGAATTTGATTGTGGTGAACCTTTCGGGGAGAGGGGACAAAGACATATTCCTGGTGGAGAAGGTGCTGGGAGATAAAGGGGAATAATGCAAAATTTTAAAATTGTTGCGAAAAGCTTTTATACCCTTTTCACCTTCATATATTTTTGAGGTTGAAATTTAATTAATCAAATAAAAATGAAACGAGCAGTGGTTATCGCAAAGGGCGAAGTGCAGAGGGTTGGATACCGGGATGCTGTGGAAAAGATCGCACGCAAACTAAAATTAACCGGTTTTGTCGAGAATCTGAAACCTTATGACGTCAGAATCGTGGCCGAGGGTGAAGAAGACGTTCTCAATGAGTTTATAGCTCAGATCAGGATAACCAGGCACCCGATAGCCCCGATATCTGTTGAAGACCTCGATGTCAAGTTTCGAGCAGCGACAGGAGAATTCGAGTACTTCGAGATCAGACGCGGTGATTGGAAGGAAGAACTCGGAGAGCGGATGGACACTGCCGGAGCGTTGCTGTATCGGTCCGTGGAACTCGGAATGGAATCCGTGGAAATCGGGAAGAAGATGCTTGAGAAGCAGGACTCGATGCTTGAGAAGCAAGATACAACAATAGAGATATTGAATGATGTGAGAGAGGATACGGGAGAAATAACGAATGCACTGGCTTTTTTAAAGGAGATATACCGCGAAACCACGGAGTTGAGGGATAAATATGATA
>JAGGZZ010000001.1 GCA_021161765.1 Candidatus Methanophagales archaeon
GATATCCGAGTATACGAGGCAGCGGATTGAGTTGATCGGTATTGAGATCAAGTCACTCTTTGAAAGCGATAAGTCTAAGCAGATGGGGCTCTTTGATTTTATGTGACGCAAAGTCGCGCACCTTCCATCATCTGGGACTCGAAAAACCGGGGCTCTCAATTCAGCCGGGACATTGGTTCTGATTCGTGCGTTTTTTAGATGTTCGAATCTTGAAGTTGCAGAAACGCCCCGTACCCCGCAATGAATTGCGGGGCATCCTTGTTGGCGGTTGGGCTTATCTTTTTTATGCATCTTTTATTTTTATTTCAATTTGCATATAAGCTTTGGGGGATATGGGAAGTCCCGTAGCGAAGCGGAGGGATTTGGGCGAGCCGAGCCCCGAACCGCATATCCACCTGTTAAAAGACCCGAACGGAGTTATCCCGCAGGATAACGGAGTGAGAGCGCAGCGTGGCACGGAGCGAAGCGGAGTGAGTTTCTCGTCTCCGAAAATCATCCTGCCGCCGTAGTTTTTCTCACTCCGTCACCGTGCATCGTTAGATTCTCCGTCATGGGAGATTCACCGTGGAAAATGCCTGTCGGACATACTGCACATATAATCAATACCCCCAATTTTCGTGTTTAAGTGGAAGTTGGTTCAACACGTCTCTTAGAAATTGCCATTTTGGAATGTACTTGTCCATTAATGAAATAAATCGAGCATTATGTGTAGGTTCTAAAATATGAACTATTTCGTGTACAAGAATATATTCGAGGCATTCTTGAGGTTTCTTGGCGAGTTCGGTATTGAGTCTAATATTGTGGGCTTTTGGGTTACAACTTCCCCATTTTGTTTTCATGTGCTGAACAAACAAACGATTAACTTTAACGCCAATTACCGGCTCCCATTTGTCTATTAGTGGCTGAACAGCAGTTCGGATTTGCTCACGATACCATGCATCTATGACGTCCCGTTTTTTGTTTTCATCAGTTCCCGGGCGAACTCTTAATACCATCTTATTGTGTTTCAACTCGACATCAGGAGGTTCTTCGGCTTCTAAAATCTTTAACAAATACCGTTTTCCCCAAACATAATGACTTTCCCGTTCCAGGTACTCTCTTGGAGTTTCGCGTTCTTGATCGAGTATTTTTTGTCGTTGCTTTTTTATCCAAGCCATTTTAGTTAAAGCAAATACGCGGATGGTATCAATGTTCATGTGCAAGGGGGCTGAAATACGGACATTCCCTGAAGGAGGATATACGCTTAGATGGATGTTTTTAATGTCTTTTAATACAACATCCGCCGTAATATCGCCCAATTCAATTTGATTTTTCATTAATACTCCTTCTGTGCTTTTATTATGGGAAATATCCGTTCCACCTCACTTTCGTCTTTTAAAACACCAAATAGGGCAGATTTGATTACTTGTTCACGCGCTTTAATCCCTCGCCAATCGTCATGGCGATTTTCCTTCACGGCAGTATCGATATCAATAGCCAGTTCTTCATTTTGATTTAGATTGTTGTATAGGGCACGTTTACCTGGCGTATCCAAAGTTTTAGGCGTATCCTCTGAATGCCCCGCTTCAACGTTTTTCGCCAATTCGGCAATCCGTTTAAGGTATTCTTCATAACTCATTGCCCTTGCTTTTCGATCTTTTATTATTTCATCGAGCAGCTTAGACATCTTTTCATAGAATGCGGGGTCATTCAGGTGCTCTTTTACAATCTTGCTTCGGACATTGTTTTCTATCGTTTCAGCAATCGCATTCCGGTCTCCTTTCAAGCCACCAAGTTGCGAAGTGATGGCATCGGCAATTCCCGTTTTTACTATAATATCCAGCAGACTCATGTTATCGAAGGGCGAGATTGGTCTTGGTTCATCGGCTTCTATGTAGGTGTCTATAAGATGCCGCATATCTGCTTCGTAAGCCTTGAGGTCGAGGCTTTCACCGCTTGCGTTGCGTATGATGTCCCGTACATTGAGATAATGTTTGATCTGGTTTTGGATACGTTCGATATCCGAAGCGGTATATCCGGCAGTCTCCATTTCATCAGCGATGTTGGCGTATGCGCGCACCAATGAGGCAACTGCTTTGTAAAGTGCTGCACGTTGTGGTTCACGTTCTTTCAGATCAGTTGGAATTTCAGTATTGCCACAGAAATAATGGATATGTTCAAGCTCACCCTTTGGCGGTTCAACAGGCTCACATAGTAAAGCGAGTACCTCTATTGCATCGTCTAATCGTCCCCTCCCCCGCTTTAGACGATCCTGCAACAATATTTCGGGTGCAGCCCCCCCAGAACTATGATCTAACTCTGAAGTATAAACCGCAATGGCATTTTCAACTTTCGTGAACAGGTCTTTATAATCCACGATGTAACCGAAATCCTTGTCTTCTCCATCCAGTCGGTTTGTTCTGCATATTGCCTGAAACAAGCCGTGGTCTTGCATGGATTTGTCTATGTAAAGATATGTGCAGGGTGGGGCATCAAAGCCAGTCAGGAGCTTATCGACAACAATAAGGAGCTTCATGTTGGCGGGTTCTTTAACAAACAATTGTTTAGCCCACTCTTCATAAGCCTCAGTTTTTGCCATACCTAACCTGTGCTCTACCTCTTTCAGCAATTCGACGTAGGTGTTATAAATGAATTCTTTATCAGTTTCGGTATTTGCACCAGTGTCCTCTCTGGTTATGTCTTGAGCGTGTGGATCGTAAGAGGTAACCAGCGCACACTTGCCCCTAAATGGCGTCTTCATAAACAAGGAGTAATATTTGCATGCTTCATAAATGCTTGAAGCTACAAGCATGGCATTACCACGTTCGCTGGAAAGGCGAGGTTTCGTGCTAAAATCAAAAATGATGTCACTTACAACCCGCTCCATACGGGAACGTGAACTGAGCACCTTCTGCATCGTACCCCAGTGCTTCTTAAGTTCATCCTTCTGCCAATCATTGAGTCCTCTGGTCTTTGCTTCGAACCAGGCATCTATTTTATCCTCGGAACCGAGATGCTGGTCGATGTCCCTGGCGTCATAAACAATGTCCAGAATTACCTCGTCTTCAACTCCTTCGCTGAACTTATAGGTGTGGATATAGCCGCCGAATACTTCCAGGCTGGTCTTTTTATCTTTTTTAAGAAGCGGTGTACCTGTGAAACCTATGAAGACCGCATTGGGCATGATCGCTTTCATTGCTCGATTAAGTTTGCCGCTCTGTGTCCGGTGGCATTCATCCACGAATACGAAAACATCCCCGACCGTTTTACTGGGTTGGGACTCCAGTTCACTGATGTATGCATCGAAATCGTCAACATCCCGCTTGCCGAATTTGTGAACAAGGGAACATAGGAGGCGGGGTCTCGTTTGAGCGAGCTGGCTCATCAGGTCGCTGCCGCTGCTGGATCGCTTTATCTGCTCTCCTGCATCGGTGAACACTCGTTCTATCTGTTTGTCCAGTTCGTCCCGGTCGGTAATAATTGCCACTCTGGCGTTGGGGTTATTCTCGAGGATCCACTTTGCAAGCATTACCATAATGATGCTCTTTCCGCTCCCCTGGGTGTGCCAGATTATGCCGCCTTTGAATTGTTTTATGTGTTCCTGAGCGGCTTTGATAGCAAAATACTGGTGGACACGCGGCAGTTTCTTGCGTCCGCCATCGAAAAGAACGAAATCGTGCATCAGTTCGATCAGACGCTCCTTGCAGCACATCTTGATAAGATACTTGTCCAGCTTGAACCGGCTGTCGTCCTCCTCGTCCTCTTTCCATCGAAGATAGTATTTCTCAGGCGTCCCGATGGTTCCGTATCGAAGCCCCTCGGGATCGTTGCCGGCAAAGGTGAACTGCACGGTACTGAAGAACCATTCGTTGAATTCCGGTCTCTGGTTGGAGATCAGTTGCCTTATGCCGTCGCCGATTGAAACGCGGCTGTTCTTTAGCTCGATCACACCGACTGCGATTCCGTTCACGTAAAGAATAAGGTCAGGTCTCCGCTCGTGATCGCCATGAAGCGTTACCTCTTCGGCTATTGCAAAGTCGTTTTTATCAGGTTCCTGCCAGTTAATGAGATGCACGGTTTCGGTGACCTTACCAGCCTCAACCTTCACAGGAACGCCGTAGCGCATGAGCGAATAAACTTCCTTATTGTTGGCATAGAGTCTTCTGCTGTGATTGTCCGCCTCAGTGCGAAGTTTATGTATCGCTGAATCAATTTGCGCGGGAGTATAGCCGTTTCTCAGAAGATAGGGCGTTAAGAGCTCTTCTTCGATATTGCTGTTCTCGTCCCTATCTCTCCAGTCGCCAAGATAGCGGTATCCAAGTTCATCCCGAAACAGCGCTATTATGCGGTTCTGGGTGGCACGTTCAGGTTTGCCGATATTATCGCTCATGTCAATCTAATCCTCCCTGTGAGTAGTTCCTGCATCATGCCCTGCTTTATCTGGCGGGCTTTGGCGAGCTTCTCCTCCAGTGCGGCGATCTCCGCGTCCATGTCAGATAGGACGGTGGCGATGGCGGTTTGTTCGGAGAAGGTTGAAGGGACAGGAAATTTGAATAGAGCTATTTGTTTTTGTGAAAGTGTCGGTAAAGCACCCCCAACTGTTGTTGCTTTTAGTTGCGCTTGTATAAACACAAATCCCATAGAGTATCCAACGAATTTTTTTTCAATTTCAATTTTCTTAAGGACAACAATCTGTGGGTTTACGGTTGCCCGTTCAGGTAAATTTTGAACGATTGCAGTTTTTCCCACCGTTGATCCAGTTTTAACTAAGAGTATATCACCATTTTCTATCTTTATTTCAGGAGACTCTTCATATTTCTTCCAGGAAATATAAGTACAGTTTGTAAAATCGGTTTTATTATCCTGAATATTAGATGGACTAATTGTAATGGCACCATTGCCTTCTTTAACAATATCGTTGACTGTATATCCTCTAAACCCTATTCGTCCGAAAATCTTGGAAACACCTCCTATGCTTGTAACATTCCAATCCTCCGGGATCACCCCGACCTCGGTCTGCTTGTAGCCTTTCTTCTTCTCGAACCCCGGCAGCCGCTTCTTCCCGGTCAAAAGCTCCTGCATCGCCCCCTGCTTGATGTCGCGCTTCTTGGCGATGAGCCGCTCCAGGGATTGGATGAGGGCGTCCGCATCGGAGAGGGCGGTGGCGATGGCGGTTTGTTCGGCGAGGGTGGGCGGGAGTGGAACTCTTATTGACGATAAAGCGGGTGAACTTATATGAACAACCGCATCTCCTTGCCCCTTACTCGCCTTTTGACGAGAAATAATTGGTGCATTAAACAGATAACCAAAGAATTGTGGTTTTCCTTTATTTAGAGTTAGAATAACTATATCTCCTCCTGCATAAGCCTCAATATCATCAATAAATGCAACGCACTTTCCTATTTCTTCTTTTGTTTCTCCAGAGCCCGCGAATAGAATGTCGCCAGTCTTTAGTTTTTTGCTCGACTTTGCTACTTCCAGAGAAATAAAACTATTATATAAATGAATAATGTCGTTATGGTGTGTGTATATTTCACCATATCTTATACAAGGAATCTCACCACTATCGGATTCATCTTTACTTATGCCTCGTCCTTTGGAAAACATACCCAATGAACCCATTGGGACAACATCCCAATCCTCCGGGATCACCCCGACCTCGGTCTGCTTGTAGCCGGATTTGACCTTCACTCCCATGAGAACCCCATCCTTTTGAGGTGGTTGTTCACCTTCGCCTCAAGTTCGCTCACTTCGCTCTCAATTTCCGGCATCGGCGTTTCGTAGCGCTCCGCAAGTTCCTTCACGCGCCGGGCCAGAGTCTGGCTGATGCGATCCATCTCGCCCTGGATCCGTGCTTCGAGGACTGCGAGCCATTTGTCGTCCACGACCAGCGTCTTTATCTCCTCCTCGGTGAGCGTGGGATACCTGTTGTATGCCTTCCTGTCAAGGTCTGCATCCGCTTCTTTGATCTCTTTCTTGAGCTTTGTTTCTTTATCGCTGAATCTGATCCATTCGTTGAGAACAACAAGCTCATCTTCCGCCTCTTTATCGCCTTTTATCTCTTTGAGCCTTGTTTTAATGTTTGACTTGTTAATCTTGTCCAATTC
>JAGGZZ010000181.1 GCA_021161765.1 Candidatus Methanophagales archaeon
ACCGCCTGGCAGTTAACGCGAGAGGAATACGCTTTATCTCCCGTAGCCTTGTGAATACGGGGTAAATCTCTGATCAGCCGTTTGAATTCCTTGGCATCAGCGCGTTCTGCAGTAGGATTACCCCGAATGGATGGGGTAGCCACAAGGACAATCCGCGATGCAACTTCTTGTCAACAGACTTGATTTTTAGACAGTGCCCTTAACTCCTTCCTTTCTGCTCTCCAATTAATCTGTTCAGGATAATGATGAATTTCTCCTCAGAGCCGCTTGGGATAGACGCCCCTGCGGCAACGAGATGCCCGCCACCAAAACCACCTACTTCTTTCGATGCTTTCTCCATTGCTTTAGCAAGGTCTATTCCATCTTCCTTGCCTTCTGCGATGAGTTTCTTACTACACCGTGCCGATATTTTTGTTTCCGCCCGTGCACCTTTTTCATTTCTTGTTTTCATGTTTAATGCGATTACCGGCTTCGCAGGGTATAAATATTCTGCTACTATCCCATCTAAAATGCCTGTTACTCCTCGCTCCTGCACGTAAAAGTAGAAAATGCCCGGTAACTCTTTTATGATCCCTTCGCCACTTTCTATCCTATTTAATTCAGAAACAAGTTTGCTCTGGAACTGCATATATAGCGAAACGGCTGCTTCTATCATTTCGCCATCACGCAGGCACAGACCTATTCCCACGCCCGCTTTTCCAAACCGACCGCAAGCATCCACCATTCTCATTAAGTCTATTCCCTTTCTCACCACTTCGGCATTTAGAATATACGTGTCTCCTACCAGCGCATCCCGGTTAATCGCTGCTCCCGCGTTAGACTCGCCGGACAGCGATAACAAAGCAGCAGTCAATCGCCTTTCCTCTTCTTCATCCAAATCGCCGATATTTCTATCTCCTTCAATATCCAGTTTTTTCAAAAACGCATCCACCCACTCAACCTTACCCGCAAGCGGGATATACGGGTCGGTGGAGAAAAGAATCAAATCACGAATTTTCCCATCGCCGAGTTTCAACCCCTTTTCGACTGAAATAACACCCTCTTTTATCGCCTCATCCAGAATCGTTTTGTTTGTTCCTGTATCCATCCGCAATTTATCTCCTAAGGTGCCTGCTACTGCGAGACCCGCGAGGTCTATGTTGCCCCTGCCGTCGCTCGACAAGCGCCTTGCTACGAGATACGAGAGCCCTGCGGCACAAATATCACCTTCTATCTCTTTTCCCCCCTCCCCCGTGTGCTCGCCCTCGGGAAGATACGGGTTTATGAGGGCAAAAGAGTCGGGAAGTGAAGAAACGAGCTCATTGATCGGGGTTGGAGAAGTCAAGGGTGGCGTATGGTGGTCTATGATTATAACATCCTTCTCGTTGAGATGCGCTGAAATCAAGTCCAACTGCGCAGTGCCCATGTCGCAAATTATAATAAGCGGGTCTTTTAACCCCTGAATAAAGGAATCCTCTAATTTGCTTACAATCGTCGTATGGAACCGTATTCCTCTTCGAAGCAAAGCATTACAGATAATCCCTGCCGAGGTTATTCCATCTGCATCGTAATGCGAGACAATCCTTGCGTAATCATGTCTCTTTATCAGTTCCACTGCCTTTCCCATCGCCTTTTGCACGCTTATCATGCTACAATAATTAATAGTATGGTCGTATTTGTATAGGTTTGAGGGGTTTGGCTTACGGGATACTCCCCCTTCACAACTCACACCTTCGTCGCAGCTAAACAAATACGTATTGCTACATATCCACAAATCAAAAAGTTTTCTTTAATAAATTACTTGTAGTAAACGTGTGAACCCCGAATCTAACACATCAAACCTGAAAACTGACACCTGATACATATCATATCCAGGGCGTGTGGCCTAGTTAGGACATGGCAGCAGCCTCCTAAGCTGCAAATCACGGGTTCAAATCCCGTCACGCCCGTTCCCGTATCCCCTCTCTATCTACTATTATGACATCTTTTATCGCTTTAACCGCTTGAAACGGTATAACGATATACTCACCCTCCTCTTTAAACTCGCTCGTATCAAGTTCAGCAGCAGGTTTAACCACAAGTTCACTTAACATGCCTGTCGCTGCGTCTGCTACTACATTATGCAGTATCCCTATTTCACCACCATCTAAGTCCATAACCATTTTACCACTCAATTTTTGTGCGGATATTTTTTTCATTTCCCTTTCCCATTGCTTTACACCTTCTTTTATATGTTTTTATATATTAACTTTCTCTTTATATTGCGAGAGAGCAAATCATAATGCCAAATACAAAAAATATCATTTAACTTTATATACAGTTAATAATATAACATGGAGGTTAGATAAGGTCAGGGCCCGTAGCTTAGTATGGTTAGAGCGCCCGGCTCATAACAGAGAATCTATGGCGTATCGCCTCCTAAATACGTTTCTTTGTGGGACACCGGGCGGCCAAGGGTTCAAATCCCTTCGGGCCCACTATAAACCTTCTTTTAGAAAAACAAAAATCCAGTGAAATTGCTATATCCTTAAATTTCACCGCAGAGCACACAGAATTAGAGGTTTGGTTTATTAGCGGTTCAGCTCGTTAGCTAAACCGCTATCCTCGGCGCTCTCCGCGGCGATAAGTCTCTTTACTTTTCTATCTCCTCCTCTTCCCTTTCCTTCTCTTCTTCCGCTGCTCTTCTTCTTGACACATGCTTTATCAGCACGATGTCTCCAATTGCCGTTACCCAGCGGTAGGGGATAATCACGCCCTTCTTCTTGCCCACTTTGAAAGCATAGGGATTTATGTTTCGCACCGCAAGCCCCGATATTCTCTTCTCTTTTATGTCTACACTCACATCCTCTATCTTACCGACATATACACCCCTATCCGTGTATATATCCTGCCCATATAAGGAAGACAATTCTATTTCCATAATTATATTTATAGATGGATGGAATATATATAAATATACAACGAGAAACGATGCGAACATCTATACAAGTGGGTAAGCTTATCGGCATACCAATAAGGCTACATTTTAGTTTCTTATTTATCTTACCCCTAATCGTACTGATATTTGCGCATGGCTATACATTAAGCATAGAGCCCAAATCACCTATTTTCCCTTTAATTACATCGTTGTTTGCAAAGGACCCTACAGAACCCATCCCACTCCCAATGGGCTTAGGCGATATTGAAATGGCTGCTTTCCTCCGCTATTCCTTGTCCCTTATCACGTCTTTTATTTTTTTCCTCTCTTTATTACTCCACGAATTGTCCCACTCCTACGTTGCAATGAAATTTGGAACGAAGATACACAGTATTACGCTACACCTCTTCGGTGGCCTAGCCATGATGGAGGATATCCCGAAGAGCCCGGAGAAGGAGTGGAGAATAGCAATTGCGGGACCTTTGATGAGCTTTTTCCTCGGTGGTGTATTCCTTCTTACTTTTTTGGGCATAAGACCATTGAGTTTTGTTATTTACCCGGTTAAGATTTTAGTGTTCATGCTCGGGTTTTGGAACGTCGTATTAGGCACATTCAACTTATTACCCGCATTTCCAATGGATGGTGGGCGCATTTTAAGGGCTTTACTTGCGAAGCGAATGCCATTTTTAAAAGCAACGAGAAGAGCAGTGTTGGCAGGAAAGATATTTGCCGTTGCACTGGCAATATCAGGGATTGTTGCTGACCCTTTTATGTTTATTTTAACCGGTGAGAGAGTTGCAAACCCCTGGATCGTTGGAATTGCTATTCTCCTGTACATACTCGCAACAGAAGAAGAAGCCGCAACCATCACCTTTGCTTCCTTAGAGGGGATAAAAGTGAGGAATGTCATGAGAACCGAGCGAACGAGTGTGCTGGAGGATATGCCCGTCATAGAGCTGGCGAACAAGATGCTTGATGACAAAACAGCCGAATATGCGGTGCAGAATAAAAGCGGGGAATTAAAGGGGTTTGTAACGTTTGACGATATTAAAAAGTTGTCTGACGAGCAACGCTACATCTTAAAAGTTTCTGATATAATGCTCTCACTTGATCGCGTTAGCGACGTTATATTAGAGGAAAAAGAGGCAATAGAAGCGCTAAAAAGGATGATGCAGCGCAGGAGAAACGTTCTGGCGGTGATAGACGCGATGAACGGGGACTTCATAGGGGTCATAACGAGAAGAGACTTAGCGATATATATGGAGATGTCGAAAGCGCGAGTGTGAAAACAATGCAACGTGAACCACAAAAATACACAAATTTTCATTTGTCATTGTATATAAAGTATAGCTTCCTTATATTTAAGACACAGATTTACACGGATTTACGCAGATTTATTTTAGTTTAACCGTGTTGGTTCTTATCATTAAGCCCTTTCAGGGCTTGCGGGGACGTGGGCAGAGCCCACGAGTGTTAATCTGCGTTAATCTGTGTCTATAATCTAATTTATTTTCTGTTTTCTTGCTGTCGCCGTCAGGCGAGAAGCTCCTTTTATCGTTCCTGAGATGCCAATTACCCGTATGCCCAGTCGTACCCCACTCGCCGAATGAATACAGGCTAATGCTGCTCTTACCTCCTCGACTTTATTATGGGCACATCTCAGGATGCCTACACCCCTGCACCTGTCTGTGCCTCCCCCAGCGTCTTCATTTTTACCATATTCTATCAGCCACATCTTACTTTCACTTGCGCCCGTATCGCCATAGAGCGAGTAAATGGAGTCCTTTATCTCTTTCAACAACGCTCGTTTATCTATCTCTCGCTCGCTTATCAACTCAAACGCGAGATACCTTCTCCTTTCTCGAAGTGTAGGTGGCAAATAAAGCATCAAATCCCAATACATACCAATACATACCAATACTACCAAACAAATCCTAAATCCCAATACTACCAATTTTGCACCCACTTTTTGTTTTATTTTCACTTGCTTGGGATTTGGTAGTTGGGATCTACTTGGGATTTGGTAGTATTTGAAATTGGGATTTTTCATATTATCTCCACTTCTCTTCTCTTTTTCCATTTCTTTTCCAATATGCCCGCTGGAATATCACTTAAAGCGTGCACCGCTTCTTCTTTTTGCATTCCAAATAGCGAAGCAAGCGCAACCATCTCTCTTGGCGCTCTTAAATCGTATATAGAGTGCGCATTGCTGGTTATTACCGGCATTGCTTTGTACTTCCTCACGAATTTCAAAATCTCACGCATCTTCCCGAGTATCCGTGCTCTATCGCTTCTTCTGCTGTGAATTATCGCATTGAGGTTGAATTCTATTGCAACGTCATTCTCAGCGGCATATCTCACCAGTACATGGGTTAATCCCTCTTTTCCATGCTCGCCGTGTGGCGGTGCAAATACATCAACCATAGGATTTTTTAATGCCGCTTCGTTTAGTTCCTTATTGCCGCCACGAACCACAATCAAGGGCACTTTCCCGTAGTAAAGTCTTATTCTTCTTTTCAATTCGGAAACCGATTTTGCTCTTATCTCTATACCCCGGAAAGCGAAATTCGCGATTGATGGAGGTAATTGCTCTCCCTCTTTTCCCTTCACTACCTCATCGTAGTTCGTTATTGCTATGCCCGCATATCCGTATCTTATCGCAACCCGGATCAGCTCTTCCACGGGCACTTCTGTTTCAGGATAGGCGTGCACATTTAGGTCAAAGAACTTGAACGTGGGCATTAATCAAAAGAAGGTTTACCGTTTTAAATTAATTTTTATGTGTGATGATGGAGGAGAAAGAGGAAGCGGAGATAAAAAGAATATGCAGAGAGGTCATAGAGCGAATAAGACCGGATGAGGAAGAGAGGAAGAAAGTAAAAGCCGTAGCAGAGCACATAATCGCGGAACTAAACAAAAAAGCATCGGAGATGGGTATAGAAGCCCATGCAATCTCCGTAGGGTCAACCGCAAGAAACACATGGATAAGTGGCGAAGCAGACATAGACGTATTCATCATGTTTCCTGAAAGTGTGTCGGAAGAAGAGTTAAAGGAGAAGGGGCTTGCACTCGCAAAAAGCATTTCTGATAGGTACGAGGAAAGATACGCCTCGCATCCGTATATTCACGCTTACTTTCACGATGCCGAAGGAAAAACCGAGTACGAAGTGGATTTAGTGCCCTGTTTTTCGGTAAAAGCTGCATCTTTATTGAAATCCGCGGTTGACAGGACGCCTTTTCATAATGAATACATTGTAAAGCGAATATCGGGACTTGAAGAAGAAGTGCTGCTATTAAAGCAATTCTTGAAGTGCCGTGGGATTTATGGCTCCGAGCAAAGGCGAAAGGGCTTCTCCGGTTATCTTTGCGAATTGCTCATCATTAGATATTCCTCCTTCGTCGAACTATTGAGACACGCATCGAAATGGAAATATGGCGAACGAATAGACATCGAAGGTCGTGGAACATACAAAGGAGAAGACCCACTTATTGTGATAGACCCCGTTGACCCGAACAGGAATGTAGCGGCAGCGGTATCGCTGGATTCGTTTTGCATGTTCATAGATGCGGCGCGTGATTTTTTAGCATGTCCTGATGCGAGTTTCTTCGCTCTTGCGAAGGAAAAAGCGATGACCAAGGCTGAGTTTGTGGAACTCATAAAGGAACGGGGGACAGAGCTCGTAATGGTGCTGTTTGAAGCGCCTGACGTGGTAGAAGATGTATTATTCCCACAGTTAAGAAAAGCAGAAGCATCGGTCAAAAGTATGATAGAACGGAATGGGTTCACGGTATATCGAAGCGATGTGTCGGTAGGAGGGGACAAAGCGTTTTTGGTATTCGAGCTGCTTGTTTGGCGCCTGCCAGAGGTGAAAAGGCATGTAGGCCCTCCAGTTACGTTGAAACATCATTCTGAACAGTTTAAAAGCAAATACAAACCCTTTTCTTTTGGAAAAAGAATTGAAAACGGCAGGTATGTGGTGGATGTAAAGAGAGAATATACAGATGCCGTGGAATTGCTGAGGAACGAGCTGAAGTCGTGCGGTTTGGGAAAACAGGTTTCCGAAGCAATAGATAAGGGCTATGAAGTTTTAAAGAACGAGGAGATACTGTTTTTTGAAGGACTTGGTTCTTTCTTCAGGGAGTTTTTTGGGCTTAACTAACACGTTTTAGTGAGAAAATGGACAAAAATTTTCGCACGATGTTTACAAAGGTCGCCTTTCTCGTTGGCGCACTGGTAGCTGTCTCCCTATGTATTTGGTATTATAG
>JAGGZZ010000027.1 GCA_021161765.1 Candidatus Methanophagales archaeon
GGATAGGGAAAGAGCGGCTGAAGGAATCAATGCTCGTTTTGCTAATCGGGCATATAGTGCATACGGATTTGGGAGAGACGATAGATAGTATAGACAGCACGGGATTTGCAGAAGTGGCGGAGCTTTCTCTTTCTATGCCAGGTGTGGATAAGAAGTCTTCTGCTTCGGTTACGCTCAGCGCAATAGGTAAAGAGGAACTAAAGGAAGCGTTGAACATTTTAGAACGTACGGTGAACAAAAAGGGGATTATGATTATCCCGTCCATTTAAGGTTGTTCATTTTTCCTTTTTTTCGCTATCGCCTATGGCTGTTTATTGTACCCTATCTCCTTGCTGAACGTGAAATTGCCGTAGGCATCCGACTTATCCTCATACGTCATTCTGGATGCGTAAATGGATATGACATCAAAAGACTTTCCGATGTATTGGGCCTTTCCAATTAACAACAGCGTTTCAAACAACGTCTGGGGGATCGATCTCTACTATTCCTCTAACAACAATGTAACTAATAACAATGCAATCTCAAATGACATATTTGGAATTTATCTTGAATACTCTTTTAGCAACAATATAGTCAACAATAACGCAAGCTTAAACGATCATATTGGGATTCACTCTCAAACTTCTTCTAACAATAACATAAGCAAAAATATTGCGAACTCGAACAGTCGCGGCGGAATCGTTCTTTTCTATTCTTACAATAGCACCTTATCAAATAACAAAATAGCAAATAATTTAGTTGCTACAAAGAGCTGGTAAAGTTGTTAAAATTTTTATTGTCAAACAAGAGAAGTAAGGGGTTTATTCAAATCCTACATATTTCCTCTGTGAACTCAGCGTTCTCTGAGGTAAATTTGAAATGTGACAAGGTCAAGTTAGAAAAGATGAGAGTAGTAAGAAGAGAATCAAAACACCCTTTCATAGCAAGGGATGGTTCTGAGATACGGGAATTATACAAATCCGCGAGGATGAGTTTGGCAGAAGCGACGGTTTATCAGGAAACGAAACGCCATTTTCATAAGACTGCTGAGGAAATATACCACATTCTGGAGGGCAAGGGGATTATGGAAATAGAAGGCAACTCCAAAGAGGTTTCTGAGGGCGATACGGTGGTCATACTTCCCGGAGAGAAGCACCGGATTTTCACAGATAAAAAAGTACGATTCTTGTGTTTCTGTTCGCCACCCTATTCTGATGCGGATACCGTTCTGGAATGATCAAACGAACCATAGATTACACAGATTTTCACAAGAGATTATGAAGATACAAAAAGTCAGAGAACAGCAATCAAAATTCTGCTTGCATCTTGCATCCCGCATCCCATTTGTTTTCGAGCCTTATGAACACCGTCTCAACAAAATCAAGTTCAACTCATACCTCATATTTTCCGGGTCATATCTGAACACGCCCTCCGCAATTATTTTATCTCCTTTTTGTAACGCTGAGATGGGAATAGAGCCATCGTCAGACGTTGTTCGTGCCTCTGTTTCTGCTTCCACCCTTACCCTCAGCAGATATTTACCCTGCTCATCAGCAAGATAAAAAACATGTTTATAAACGTTATCCACGTAGCCCACGACGCACACTCGTTCTCCTTTATAGTCCTCAGGATGCATCGCTATCTGCGATACGAAAGCAATATTCTCGTTTTCATTTTCGTTTTCGACACTCAACTTTTTTATTGCATTCCCGTGGACTACGAGCTCAGGTCTGCCTTTGTATGTATTCACCCTGCCTTCAACCTCTACCACATCGCCATAGCTCAGGTTCAATTTTCCTGCGCTCTTGTCTATCGTGTCAACAAATACCAGCAGCTCTGTTTTGTTTTCTCTTATCGTGAGCATATTTCCATAGTCTGTAGCGAGGAAGTCAGTGATAACACCTTTTGTACGCATAAGTTCGCCTTCATGGTCTCCGGCTCCCGCTCTGTATGCAACTTCTTCCAGCGGCACGTAAGGTGGCTCTACAAAAGAAGTTAGAGATAAGCCATATAAAATACCGACACCCAACAAAGAGAAAATAATCACGGCTTTTCCTATGTTGTCCATAATAATCCACGTTTTTCCTCGTTTTTATCGTATATAATAAAGTATAATAGGACATCCTTTTATTTAAGACACGGATTTACACGGATTTTTTGTTTTGTTGAGTTGGCAGGGCTATTTTTAACTGCATTGATCGTTTCATCTGTGTTAATCTGCGTTAATCAGTGTCAATAATTTATTTTCTTGCATTTATAGCCTTTGTATTTATAGCATTCGTTTAGCCCCTTTTATAACCACAAGATTACACGGATTTCACGAGAAAAGTAATGATCGAAATTAGTTTCACATTAGCTATTCTATTTCTTATCGCTTCATCTTCTTGTGTTAATCTCGTGGAATCTCGTGGTTTTTTATCATAGCTATGCAAATATCATACTACCTATGCTCGAAGCGATAAGACAACTTGTCAACACGTACTACATCCATCCTATAACCCATGACGCAGGCTACAACCCGGTAAACACGCTAACGTGGGCTTTGTTACTGGTATTGTGCCTCTTTTTGACCTTGAAATTACTAAAGAAGCTCGATGTAGAGATAAACAAACCTTTTATCGCTGCTGTGTCGCCTTACATATTCGTTGGTGCGAGCCTGAGGGTAATGGAAGATGTAGAATTGTTTTCGCCTCCCCTGAGTTACCTGCTGATAACGCCGCTAATTTATTTTCTTCTGTTCTTTTGTTGTACAGCCATACTCACAATATCGGTAAAATTATCCAGGTCGAACGGTATAGGTGTGAGGTTTCAGGTTTCAGGTTTGAGGTGTTTGGCGCCTTTTGCTCTGATTGGAACGATAGGGTTCTTCGTAAACCTGACAATTCTATTGAAGGTGGAAGAGATAGTTTTACCGTGGGTTTTATTTGCCGTCATTGGCATCTCAGGCATAATATTGCTCGTGATATATACGATTGGCGTGAAATTAGGCATCGCGTTTCTAACAGAGAAGCTGAACATCGCTGTTTTAGCTGCTCATCTGCTCGATGCTTCTTCCTCGTATATCGGTATTGATAAACTGGGTTACAGTGGAAAGCACGTGATAGAAGGCATTATAGTAAAGTATGCGGGTTCAGCAGCCGGAATGTTTCCGCTCAAACTCGTAATACTCATCCCCATGTTGTATCTGCTGGAGACGCAATTTGACGAGAAGGATAGGGAACTAAAGAATCTCGTTCTGCTGGCTCTCCTCGTCATTGGTCTTGCCCCCGCCGTGAGAAATACGCTCAGGATGGTTTTGGGTGTTTAGCTGCGATGAAAGTATGAGTTGTCATAAACTTAAATATACTTGGCATAAAATAAATAGCGGTGATGTAAAGATGAAATATGAAATCGTTGGCGACAATCTCCAGATGGTCGTCACGAAGGTATCTTCGGGTGAGAAGGTCTATGGAGAAGCGGGCGCAATGGTTTATATGAGTGATAATATAGAGATGAATGCAAAGGCGAAAGGAGGTTTTCTGAAAGGGCTAAAGCGAAAATTCGCGGGTGAAACGTTCTTTTTGACGGAATTCACGTCGAGTGGAGACGGATTCGTGGCTTTTGCCGGCAACGCACCGGGGAGAATAAAAGCAATTGAGCTAAAGGGCAACGAATTCCTTGCACAGAAGGATGCTTTCCTCTGCGCTCAAGAGGGTGTAGACCTCGACATGGCCTTCGCGAAGAAACTTGGTGCGGGGTTATTTGGTGGCGAGGGGTTCATTCTGGAACGTCTGAGCGGAAATGGTACCGCATTTATCCATGCATGCGGTGATTTCGTGGAGATGGACCTTGTGGCAGGAGAAGTTGTGAAGGTGGACACAGGCTCCGTTGTGGGATTCGATAGCACCGTGGGCTATGACATCACGATGGCGGGAAATGTGAAGAGCATGCTGTTTGGAGGCGAAGGCATCTTCTTGACTACCCTGAAGGGTCCGGGTCACGTGATTCTGCAATCAATGACGATAAAGAATTTAGCGGCAGCTATCATGCCCTTCATGCCATCGGGAACATCAGGAAAGAGAAGTTCACCGTTCAGTATCGGTGGATTGATCGGGGATTGAAATTAGAATATAATGGGGGTGACAAAAAATGGCAATTAGCGCTGATACTGTGGTCAGTACTGATGTTCAAGGCGTATCATGGAGAGATGTATAAGCTGCCAATTGTAGGAGACTTTGCAGAAAAACAAAAACAAATGAAAATCCCAATCGAAAAGCCGGTCCTGGTAACCTCTGCACTGCCTTACGTTAACGGAGAGTGTCACATAGGGCATCTCAGGACTTACGTCCCCGCGGATATTTACGTGCGGATGCTGCGGAAAATGGGTTATGACGTTATTTTTATAGGTGGTTCTGACACGCACGGAACGCCGATTGTGCTGAGTGCCGAAGCGCAAGGTATCACGCCCGAAGAGGTTGTTGAGAAATACCATGAGCATTTTAAGCGAATGTTTCAAGCTCTGAACGTCAATTTCGACTATTACGGAAGAACTGATTCGGAAAGCAACCACAGAAGGACGACAGAGATAGTAAAGAAATTAATAGAGAACGGGTATGTATACGAGAAGGAAACAAAACAGGCGTTTTGCACTACCTGTGGGCGGTTTCTACCCGATAGATATGTGGAGGGGAAATGCCCCTACTGCGGTGCTGTGGCAAGAGGAGATGAATGTGACCAGGGCTGTGGTAAGCATCTTGAGCCAGGAGAGATAATAGAGCCAAAATGCAAGATTTGCGGAAGCAAAGCGGATTTCAAGGTGCAAAAGCATTTCTTCTTCAAACTTTCCTCGTTCGCGGATTTCCTCATTTCCTATTTAGGCAAATTGGGTGGTACACAGAATGCGAGAAACTACGCGCTGGAATGGACAAAGAAGGAGCTACGCGATTGGTGTATAACGAGAGCGCTGGAATGGGGCGTAAAATTCCCGGGCAGGGATGACCTCGTTGTTTATGTCTGGGTTGATGCACCCATCGGGTATATATCCTCTACTGAGGAGCTGTTAGGCAGAAGGGGAGGAGGCGGAGAGGACGAATGGATGAAGTACTGGAAAGGAAACAAAGCGACCATTGTGCATTTTATCGGTACGGACATTATATATCATCACTGCATATTCTGGCCTGCAATGCTCAAAGGAGCGGGTTATTCGCTGCCTGATGCCGTTGTCGCCTCCGGAATGGTAAAGATAAACGGGGGGACGTTTTCAAAGACCCGCGGGAACGTGGTATGGGTAAAAGAGTTTTTAGAACGATTTCATCCCGATACGTTACGGTATTATTTAGTGGCACAATCAAGTCACACGAAGGAATTGAATTTCTCCTGGGACTCCTTTTCTATGCGTGTGAATAACGAGTTAGTAGCGATTCTGGGAAACCTTGTTCATCGAGTTATATCATTTGCATACAACAATTTCCGCGTGGTTCCCAAAGGCGAAATAGACAAGGATGTTTTTGCTGCGATAGCGCGTACGAAGGAGGAGGAGACGAGAGCGGTAGACGAATACGAATTCAAGAAGCTCGTTGATTCCGCGATGAAACTTGCGGATTTTGGTAACAGCTTTTTTCAACGCGAGGAGCCCTGGCATTTGATAAAAACGGGTGATGCGGGTAGGGAACGATGTGGCGAGATAGTAAAGAACGTGCTGCAACTAATAAAAGCCGTTTGTATTGGATTGGAAGCAGTGATGCCTGCGAAGATGGAAGAGGTGTGGTCGCAATTGGGTATGGAAGGCGATGTGCATTTGGTAAAGCTTGATGAGATGATGACGCCGATACAGAGCGGTCAACCGCTGAAAAAGCCGAAGAGGTTGTTTGATAGGGTGGAGCTATAGGAGAAAAGCATTTAGAAACGCGTTCTACGGTGTCCTCGCAAGGATTGTGCGAGAGGAGAACGCCGATTGTTTAGTGCAGGGGACAATAGCGGCAGACGTTGCTGAAACGGTGAAAGGAATCAAGACACAGCACAACATTCTTGAGCAGATAGGTATTGACCCGGGAAGTTATGGGCTAACAATTGTTGAGCCTCTGAGGGAGATATACAAGCACGAAGTAAGAGAAGTTGCGAGAAGTTTGGGTGTGCCTCCCGGAGTTTTCGGAACGTCCACCGTTCCCCGGTCCCGGACTTGCTACGAGGGTACTTGGTGAAGTGACGGGAGAACGTGTAGA
>JAGGZZ010000123.1 GCA_021161765.1 Candidatus Methanophagales archaeon
ATATATCTATTTTCTGGGTTGATCTTATCATCCATAGCCCAAATGCCAATAAAATGGGTATCCTTTATCTTAAAAGAAAGATGCCATTTTGAATCAATTTTTATTGTATGGTTTTCGATTTTGTACTTAGAAAAGAGAGCTAAACCTTTATTTTTGTTGTCACCAGTCCATAAAAAATGTGGAAAGAAAAATTCATCGAATTTGTTTGGTTGTTCACACTCTTGTACCAATAATACATCAGGATTGAGATTATTGAGTATATTTTTCTGCTTTTTTCTGAACGCCATATTCGCGTTCCATGTTGCTATATTCATTTTTTATTTATCGCTTTGATCAGTTCTTGTCGAGCTTTATGTAGCTTATTTGATTGGCAGCTACAAACCGAAAGCCAGCGTTAAGCCCCATAAAAATCCACCAAACGCTAATTACTAATCCGATGATAACGGCTAACGCATTATTGCTGATTCTGTTGGCTTTTATCATCTTTTTACACCTCATTCATTCTCTTTCTCAAACAAACTATCTACTTTATAAAATGAGGGGTTAATTTATAATAAGAAGCACTGTTATTAAATTAGTATATATTTTATGATTACGCGAGAAATGCCTATGGAAGAGAATGAAATAGTAGTAGTTCCGAAGAAGGAACTGGACGAAAAAGAAGAATTAATAAAATCCTTAGAGGCTAAAAGCCAGAAGATGAAATCTGACTTCTCAAGGTATAAAGAGCGAGTTGAAGACAAAGAGGAAGCAATACGAAGAAAAGCATACAGCGAATTAGCCAAACGATTGCTCAGCGTTGTTGATACGCTTGACCGTGCAAAGAATAGCTATAAGACCGATAGTGGCTGTGAGGTGGTAGAAAAAATAGCGGAGGGGACGAGAAGTAACCTGGAAAGTACCTTTAACCAATTGCTGAATACATTAGAGGTAACCTCAATTGTACCATCAGCCGGCGAGAGGTTCAATGACGAATTGCATACGGCGATTGAAACCACGCCAAATGATTTTCTTCCTGATAAGAGCATTGTTTCTCTGGTAAGAAAGGGATACATGTTAAACGGTGAGCTAATCAGACCTGCGGAAGTGGTTATTTCCCGAGGCGGTGAAGCAGGGGAAGAGAAGGCAGGGGCAGAAGCAGAAGCCAAGTCCAGGCGAGAAAGTATTTTATCTAAATTTTTGAGAAACGTTGAGTCACGGGTGTTCAAGCGAAAGTTCAAGGAATTGGAAGAGAGAGAGCAGGAATTGAGCAAAAACGAGGAAATGCTCAAGACGACGGTTAAAGAACTTGATACACGCGAGGAAGAATTTAAAACGAGAATGGAAGAATGGACGAAAAGAAAAGAGGAGGAAGAATCAAGGATTCATGAATTGGAGCAGCGCAAAGAGGCGTTGATTGACGAGCTTGAAGAGTCGAAAAGACAATTAGGCACCATTCATGAGAATTTGAATGCGATGGATGTTAAAAAGGATAAAATAGCTATTGAGAGCATTGCTTTGAGCAGATATAATGAAGAGTTAGCGGAACAGAAAGAGAAACTATTAAAAGAGATAGAAGAACTGGAGAGAGCAAGGGAAGCGGTGAATGCAGAGCTGAGAGAGATAGAAGAAAGATTAGTAAAGGGCAGTGAAGAGGTATTAAAGATGGAGGAAGAACTGTGGAGAACAAGAGAATCGGCGAATGCCGAATTGAGGGAGATGGAAGAAAGAAAAGCGAAGAGTATTGAAGATTTATTTAAGGTCAAAGAAGAACTGCAAAAGACAAAGGATTTGCTAAATGCTAAGCTGAAGGAGAAGGGGGATGAAGAGGAAAGAGAAGAAGAAAAAGGCAAAGAGCAGTCCTTTATGGAGTTTGAAATGCCTTGTTAGGTGGTGAGAATAGAACAGATGGAAAAAGACGTAATTGGAATTGATTTTGGCACGACCAATTCGGGTGCGGCGTTCATCGAATTTGATGAGCCAACAATTATAGAGAACAGCGATGGCGAGCCTGTCACGCCTTCGGTAGTATATTTCAAAGAGGACGGAAGCGTGGCAGTAGGGAGTGCAGCAAAGCGGAATATGATTGCAAATCCTGAGCGCACCGTAAAGTCAATCAAGAGGTATATGGGCACTGACCATCGGATACAAATAGGCAGAGAATCTTACCCACCCGAGTATATAGGAGCACATATAATTAAAAAACTCGTTCAGGACGCCGGGGAGCGAGTTGGAACTTCTTTTACTGACGCCATAATAACCGTGCCCGCATATTTCATGGACCCGCAGCGGCAGGCGGTCAAGGATGCAGGCGAGATTGCAGGCTTGAACGTGCTTGGAATATTAAACGAGCCAACGGCAGCCGCACTGGCTTTTGGGTTCGAGGAAGAAGAAGAGCGAAGGATCCTCGTCTACGATTTCGGTGGCGGTACGTTTGACGTTTCGGTTCTCACCATAGGAGGCGGTTTTTTCGACGTTGACGCGACAAGTGGCGATAATCACCTGGGTGGCGATGACATAGATGCACGAATAGAGGAGTTCTTACGGGATAAAATAAAGGAAAAGCATAAGATAGACCTGAAAAAGAAGAAAGAGAAGAATAGAGCACTACTTCAGTCGCTCCGAGAAGAGGCAGAACGTGTGAAGATAGAACTATCGAGCAAAGAGCGCGCGACCATCAACTTGCCCTATGCCGGTACTAAACAAGGAGCGCCAGTAGCATTC
>JAGGZZ010000140.1 GCA_021161765.1 Candidatus Methanophagales archaeon
AGGACATAGCGGAGAATGGCGCAGCGGTGATAAAAGCGATAGAATCGCGTTTGGAGCGAGGGTGGCAGAACATAGGTTCAATCTACATGAAGACAACGATGGGGAATGCGGTGAAACTGGTTTAGCGAGTTGGTGGGTTTAGAGGGTTAGAGAGTTAGGCAATCGTAAAAAATACTAATGCTTTATATACTACGGTAAATTATGGTATAATAATGGTGACACACATCATCGTCATTAATTGCGCGGACGATACCGAGAAGAAGCGGGTGCGTTATGTAATAGACAAGTGGGAACAGGAAAGTAGGGAGAAGGTATCGGAGGTGAAAGCGATAGTTGTAAAGGTGGATTGAGGATTTGGAAAGGTTGAATAAGTTGCCGAAGACGATAGCGAGTCCGGAGATGGACTTGGAGAAATTGAAAGGGACAGAAGAGTATATCAGAAGGCAGTGGTGGGATGAAATAAGAAGAGTTGAGGGGGAATACCTCACCAAATGCGTTCCGGAAGGAGCGACAAACGGATTTCTGGAAGCGAACGTTGTAATGTCAAAATTGAAGTTAGTGGTATCGTTTTTAGATAACAGAGAGCGAAGCCCGGAGCATGGGTTTAAAGACGACCAGATGGACTTTGTCAGGAGTTTTGACGATTTCAAGGTCTATGACATATTATCGGAAACTGAAATTTTCGAGGCGATCTGGCGCTTGCGTTCAAGCGAGTTTACAGCGATAGGCTAAAGAAGATGGAGCTTGCAGCAATGGAATGTATTATAACAAGTACTTTTTTAGCATATAATCTGCAGCAATACCCAGAACATATTCCCAATATTTCCATCGTTTAAGGAAAGTATCTTTATGCCAAACTTCGAGCCCTCTCAGTGTAACCCGGACTTCCACCGTTTCACCAGACATCTCTCGACTCACGTGATACCTTTTCCCATCAAATTTAACTTTGCCGTTTTGTTTTACTATTCTTTCTGCTTTTTCAAAATACAGTTCCCGGATTACCCTCTCCAGTTCTTCATCAGTCAATGGCTTTGCTTCTGCGTCTTTCAATATCGCTGAGGATGTTTTTCCATATCGAGCCCACTGCCCTTTGGACTCGTTTCGGAATCTCATATATTCTGGAATCGCCTTTTCAACGCTCTCGATATCCCAAAACTGATATTTATCATAGAAATATTTCCTGTCCTGGCTATGAGCCCTTTCCTTCTTCCCTTTTCCTTTTGGATTCTCTACCTCCGTTGGAACATCCACGATGCCGAGCATCTTTTTGGATTTTTCAGCCTCTAACTTTAAAGTCGTTAAATAGCAAACCTTCGCAATTGGCGCTCTTAACTGCGGGGTTCATAGCGCTATATTCGCTAATTGACCGAGTGGGTATAGAGTATGTTCAAATATTTGGATATATTTACCTGGTCTTCATGTTCATGTTCGTTTTCTACACGCCCTTCCTCCTTATTAGAAGGGACAAAAGGGAGATCAAAGCAGAGTGGGCTTCAAACAGGAGGGATATTCTAATCGTTGCGTTTCTTTGCTTCTTCACTTTCTTCTTAGTGTTAATCGCGATGTCACTTGCCAAGTTGAGTTATGTCGTGGCGTTAAGGCAGTTGAGCATTATTTTCAGCGTGTTTTTGGGTGCTTGGGTGCTGAAGGAGGAACACGGTGATATTAGGTTTGTGGCATCGCTTTTGATTTTTGCAGGAGCTTTTCTGATTGCGATTGCAAAATAGTTACACTTTAATTTAACCGCAAAGTTCTCAGAGTAGCCACAAAGCACGCAGAGAAACAAAAAAAAGATTATTGACGCAGATTAACGCAGATTGACACAGATAGACGATAAAAATCAGCAATGCTAACTCAAATTAAATAAATCTGCATCTTAAATTTCTCCATTCTCCATTGCCTCTTTAAACCTGCTTTTTATATGAGTGGGCTCGTGAGAAACTCTGGGAACTTCTTTCTCACCTTTTTCTATTTTTACTAAAACAAAAGACGAGCCCTCTGAACTTAGAACTTTTTTTTGCAACTGTGCGCAAACTTTCAATTGAACTTACTTTTTTAGCTGCTCGGAATCCCGCGGCACGTGCAACTTCTTCTAACCTCATCGTATTTGAAACCGTTAGCTGCCCACCGGTAGAAGCGTGCATCTCATTATCTAACGCGAAGTGGATCAAGTTATTTGGGGCGAAGTGCCCTATGGTTGCAAGCGACCCTAAATTCATCAGAATGTTGCCATCGCCATCTATTACCACTACCTTTTTTTAGGCAGGGAAAATGCCAATCCAAAACCTATTGACGATGCCAAGCCCATCGAACCGAGCATGTAGAAATTGCGAGGAGAATCTTTGATGGAGAATAGTTCTCTACTAATCAATCCATTTGCAGATATTACTAATTCATCTCCCTTTAATGCTTTAGTGATTACTTCAATTGCTTCGTATCTTTTCATTTTCATTCAATCACACCTCTTCTTACAATTATTGCTGTTGGCAGGCTTCTTTCTTCCATTATCTCAACAGCATCCGAGATAGTTTCCACCGCTTTTTCTTTCGGTAGTATTTGAGTGGGTACTCCAATATCCTCTAATAATTTAACAGTGGCTTTTCCCATTATGAGGTGTTCGGGTGCGTCTTTTCCCTGGTAACCGCGCCAAGAAATCAAAAGGAGCAAAGGAATCTCATAAAGCAGGACCAAGGAAGCAAGCGTGCCAATTGAATTACCCAAACCGGAGTTTTGCATGAGGACTATGGGTTTCTTTCCGGTGAGGTACGCGCCAGTTGCGATGCCCAACGCCTCATCCTCTCGTGTTGCGGGAATATAAGGAACATCTGGGTCTTCGGAAAGATAATTGATCACGCCCTTTAAGATAGAGCACGGGACGCCAGTGAAGAAATCGAATCCCTTCTCCTTAAGCATCGTGCAGAAGTCTTTTGTTGTTACCTTGTGTTTTATTTACCCTACCTATGATTAAAAGGTTTTTATATTTGAATGAACTAAAAATAATAAAGAGGTGATAAGAAGATGGAAAAGAGATTTGAATATGAAATTTCAGTTGATGACAAGGTAGTTTGGAAGGGTTTAAATCCGACCAAAGTATATGATAGGATCAGAAGGAAATATCCGGGGAAAGAAGTGGCAATAGCATGGAAATCAAATGATGTTCCTTCCATCCTCGGTAGGATTGATGCCTTAGACCGATTTGATGCAAACTTCTTAAAGGGCGAAAGGGTTAAACTTCAGTGTGATATGTGAACTCTGATGCTATGCAACTACTGACAAAAGCTGTAAGTTACTAGCTGCGTGAAAATAAAGTAATGATTGAAACCAAAAAGGAAAAAAGGAGACAACTGAATGAATAACAGTATCCTCTCCAAAATGATTGGTAATGCACTGAAGACATACTACACCCCGGAGTTATCCCCAAGTCAGACATACTATTCAGTCATACATCGACAATCAATATTCTACTGCACTACGCGGTATATCCCGGAAGTCATACCACGCCCGACACACCGCCTTCATCCTAACCTGTATCGTAGTCTTTCTCTGGAAACCTCTTTACCATAATCAGTTCCGCAAGCGAAGGCATGCGAAAACGCTTGCTGACCCGATCGTGGATATATTCATACGCACTCACACCTAACTTCTTCGCTGTCTGAACAATCGTCAAATAAACTTTTTAAAAAAGTTTAATCAAAAATGCTTCGCAGTTGCAAACGATCTGGGTATAGTGGTTCTGCCCATGGACCCTGGCGATGGTATCATCTATCTGCTGGTAATCCGTAGAGAGCAGCCCAGCCAGGAAAATATCCGCCTTCTCCTGATGGAACAGTTCGA
>JAGGZZ010000048.1 GCA_021161765.1 Candidatus Methanophagales archaeon
CTCTTATATCCACGTCATCATCGTCTACTGTCAATCCAGAAGCAGCAACAGCCGCGTCAGAAGCCCAAGTCGTTGCAGGAGGAGGAGTTACAAATGTTGTCTCATATACATGTATTGTGTATGTTCTGTCGTCTGCGCCGGTCGTAGCAATCTTAACCTCAGCAATGCCGTCACTTCCGGTTTTTGCCCACGCTGCCAGATTAGGTGTTGCCGTTGTCGGATATGCTACTCCAGTGGCATCTAAATTTTTGACATCTCCCACCATTTTTATCGCTGGCGGGGCAGTCACATCCACACCAGTAACTGTTACGTAATAGTAAGTCGTTGGATTCCCATTAATCTTTACTGACATGTCCGTTCCTTTGCCAACTTCATCTTCTACTGCTTCTATTGAAAGCTCCTCACTGCGAACCGTGAACTTATATTCTGACGATGAAACAGCCAGCATGTTGCAAGTGGTTTTATCCAACTTGTATTTAACTGTGTACTCCCCTGTATCTAAATCGGTTATGCGTAATCCGTGAGCTGGTGCTACATATGCTGGAGCTGTCAACGTTGGTGCTGGATTCCCTACAAACATTGTAGTCCCAAGTATGCCGACATCATTAAGAGCTTGACTATCAATAGTCGGAACTGCTAATCCATCAGGGTCGTAAACCTTGATATCAATCAATGCTCCAGGTATTTGAGTTCCAATGTTTGGTTCTACTTTAAACACTATTTCTGAACTTTTTGGAACGCTCTTTCCAACTATGGTATCCTGTGCTGCGTTATTCAATATTATGTCCCCTGAGATTTCCGCATGGTCAATGAATACGTAGAAATCACCTGCACTCCAACCAGGTGTGCCATCTGTATCAGCAAAATATTTGCCTTCTATTGTCTCAGGTATTGTCATACCTGCTGTCACAGTAATCGGAGATGCTCCTTCTGTGGGAGTATCAGTAACTCCTTCCAACGCAGTTACCCCGACGGGGAAATTTAATCCTTGCTCTCCAATATAAACTGTATCCCCACTGACTATAGTAGTAGCTGCGGTTCTCGCACTTCCTGTCGGCACCATCGCCGCAAACACCAAAGCTAACATAATAGCAGCCATCGCAATCCCTATTATCGCTTTACCTCTTTTGCTTTTGCCTTTCATTTTTGTTTCCATTTTTTTCTTTTTCACCTCCTAAGTTCTTTTTATTAGCAAGGAAGTATATAAGATTTTCGGTTCATAGCGCATTTAGGGATTAGGGAATAGCCACTAGCCAATAGGGAATGGCACATTAGCCCCCTGGTGGCTAGCGCCTACATCGCCCCTATTGCCCCGCTTCCGCCGTCACCTTTATCTTATCTTACCCCCTTTTCTTTCTCTCTATATCTCTCTACTATATCTCCTATATAAAGCATAAATAACTTATGCTTTTTGTTTTTGGCATGTATTTATATAGCGCTCCCCCACCGCAGCGCTCTCACCCGTGATATGATGAGCATGAGTTATTTATCAGGTCATAGATATTATGACGAAAAGCATAGAGATTAAGAAGACATCCGAAATGGAGGTCAAACTCTCCCCTCTTTCCTCTATCTTCTTTTTCAGTTCTTTTATCCCCCTTATCATTTCTATTATCCCCTCCTCCCTATCCCTCCTTTTCCTCGTAAATATCCCTGGCCCTGCTTTCATCCTTCTAATAAGATACACAAAAGCCAAAATAAATAACAATAATGACAGTCCAGGCGTAATGTAACTGAGAAGCATGAATATATTTATTTCTTTTAGTCCTTCAATTCCTGCTTGCGCACTCACCATCGGCACCATTGTTACAAGCGTTACAAGCGAAGCCAACATCGCTTCTAATAACCCCATCCCTCTTTTCATCTTTGTCTTCATTTTTTTTCTTTTTCGCTTCCTATGTTTTTTTATCCCTATGCTTTTCCAATAGGAGAAGGGGGCATATAAAACTTCCGGTTCGTTACTTAGGGATTAGGGAATAGCCACTAGCCACTGGGGAACAGGGCATTATTCCCCCCTTCCCTAGTGCCTATTTAGTGGCTAGTGCCTACGTCCCTAGTGCCTATACCCCTATTGCCTATTGCCTATCCCCCGCTTCGCCTCCTTTCACCTTCATTCTTCTTTTATTGCTTTTGCTTCTGTTCATTTTTATTCAAATGTTGAACACGTTTATGATGATATAAACAACGATTCCCGCAACGATGCTGAGCCATATCGGATACATGCTGTTCCTTATCGCTTTTTCCATCCTCGCAAAACCCTCTTCCATCTTCGTAAAACCCCCTTCCATCTTCGTAAAACCCCCTTCCATCTTCGTAAAACCTTTTTCCATCCCTTCTTCTATTCTCGTAAAACCTTTTTCCATCCCTTCTTCTATTCTCGTAAAACCTTTTTCCACCGTATCTTGCGTCTCTTCCAGCCGGTAGAACAATCTGCTTATTCCAAATAGCAGCACCGTGAAGTTATCCACTCCTTTCTTCTCGTCCATCAGTTTCTTGAATTCCTCCTCCGCTTTGCGTTTTATATATCCTTCTATCTGATTATCCTGATTTCTCTTATTCATTTTTTCCCGTTCTTTCTTTTTCTGTTTAACTTTATATCTTTTTCCTTTTTGTTTCTTCCTTTAGCACAGGTTTCTTTTTTAAAGAAAAGGGTTTTTACGTGAGTTTTACACTTATCTCGCTAAGCTTTACATAAATCTGGATAAGTATAGGAATGAACATACCGGCCAGGAAACTGACGGTGAACAGGTTCATAGCTATAACAATTCCTATAACTCCCGTGTCTTGTATGATCCCAAACACTTCTAAGAGAAGTATAAGAATACCTATGCCTAAGAAAACATAAGCAGGAATCAGCCATTTACTTATAAGTAATTGCCTTGCCCTTAGTTCGGTTGTATCCATCATTATTTCCTTTTTCATTGCTTTTGCTTCTTTCAGTATCTTTATCACTTTCTCTCTTCTTCTCAGCCTGCCAATCAAAAGATAAGCAAAAGTCAAAACCGCAAGCAAAAATGCTACTCCCAACCCCATCTGCCACAGTTCCATCTTTTCTTTTCTTTCGCCTCCTTTAAACCTTCTTTTATTTTAGCATAGATATCATAGCGAGACAAAGAGCAACCACTACACTTAACCCAAATAATATCCATGTTCTCACGTCTTCTATCCCTTTATTCACGTTTCTTATCCTTATATTTACATTTCTTATCTCCGAAAGGAGAAGAATTTGCATCAAAAAGACATCAGAGACAGTGGTTAATTCCACCCCCTTCTCTTCTATTCTCTTCTTTAATTCTTTCACTTCCTTTATTATCTCTATTATTTCCTCCTCTCTGCCCCTCCATTCCTTTGCTTCTTTTATTGTCGCCATTATTTCTTCCTCCTTACTTCTCCTCGCTTCTTTCTTCCTTCTCTTATGAATGAAATAGGCAAAACCTGTGATTGCAACCAAAAATGCGAGCGCAAGGGTGATGCGACTGAGCATTGTGAAAGCGTTCATTCCTTCAATTCCTGCTTCTGCTCCCACCATTGGCACTGGAACCAAAACCGCAAGCAAAAATGCTATTCCTACTTTCCATTTCCCTTCTTTCACGTTGCCGTTCATTTCATTTTCACTTCCGCTTTTTTTCATTGTTTAATATATATTATATTAAAATTATCTTTCGCTCCTTAGCAACACGTGATATTGAAATTGAAAATCTTCTCCACGTTCTTGTATTGTCAGTTTACCCTCGCCTGCCGTGATGAAATTTTCAAGTCCTAAATTCAGAACGTTTAACGAGATATTACCCACGCTCTGGCCTTGCTCCTGGTACGGCTTCTCGGCACTTGCGTTTCCATTCCCATTCCCCGTCGGTTCTGGTTCCGCCTCCGCCGCATCCTGCGTTGGCATAGGCATAGGAATGGGCGTAGGCACGGGAGCCTGAATAATATCCGCATCAATAGCCAGCTTATTCACTGCCAAACTATCCTTCGCGTGGCTGGTATTAACGTTAATATTAACAAGCTTGTAATGCGTTCCTGCAAACTGCATATATCCCTGGTAAGTGGGTGCACATGCTTTTTCCATTATCTCTCCTCGTATCTCGTCAATGCTCTTGTTCTGCCCCATAAGTTCTCTAATTCGTATCGGCTCAAGCTGCCGTACCCTGATGATATTCGCTCTGAGCGGAAGCGCATGGAATTCCGTTCCTGTTCCTGCTCCTGTTCCATCAGCATTTAATGCGAAACCATACCCCCGATAAACTACCCGTACTGGCGCGTCATTGTCATCCATCGTCGGTTCCGCTTCACCTTGCGCGCCCCTTTCCCCTCCGCTGTATTCCGCCGATGACTGCTGCTGGGACTCTTGCTCTTGCGCCACGGCGATACCTGCTCCAACACCTGTTATAAGGGTAGAACAGAGCAATAGCGCTGCTATTGCTAGCATTACCATGCCTGTGCGCAAAACCCTCCGTGTGTTTGTATTTGTATGTTTTAAATTCATTTATTTTCTCACGCTTGGATTTTAGTTCGCTGTGAACGATATAAAAAGGGTATGCAGAACGAACCGTTCAGAAAACAGTGAAAACGGTCAGCACTCGCCGTTTTTTGCGGAAACCTTCTCTAAACGTTCTATAACGTTCCTTACCACTGCGGAGAGCGCCGAATACGCAGAGTTTTAAGACGCGGATTAACACGGATTTATTATGATAAAGAAGAAGCTGAAGACCTTTTAGGAATGCAAATGAGTTCAAAAGCATATTTGGATTGGCTGAGTCCGGAAAACGACATTTACGACGAGGTCTTTAAAGATGAAATTGAGTAGAGGTAAAGTTGTCCTTTGCAAAGTTCCAACGCCTTCAGAGGAATTGAGGAAGTTCAAATTACGACCTGGCTTAATTGTCTCAAAAGATTTAAAGTTAATGAGTGTCTAAAGGACGCCCTTGGATTAAAGTAGAATAAAAACGGCAGTATGTTAATGGACATGAAACTATCTAAAAATCCAGTGATTTATCACCACGGAGAGTGCCACGGATAGCGGTTTAGCTAACGAGCTAAACCGCTAATAAACTAAACCTCTAATTCCGTGTGCTCTGCGGTGAATTTTGAGGATATGATATAGTAGTTCCACTTGTAAGTAGGCTTTTATTTTTCTAAAAGAGAAGGATTTATATGCGAACTTTAATATTCGAACCCTTTTCCGGGGCTTCCGGGGATATGATCATCGGTAGTCTACTGGATTTGGGCGCCGCGGAATCGAAGATAGCCGATGCGGTCTCTGCTTTCGATATCGCACTGGAAGTAAAACCCGTAAAAAAGCGGGGGATAGCGGCGAAAAAAGTGGCGTTTGTAAGCAAAAGCGGCGATACGCGCGTAAGTGCGAGACACGCGGAAAGAAAGTATGCCGATTTCGTGCGTCTAATCGAAGGCAGCGGCTTGAACAGGGAGATAATAGAAAACGCCCTGGCTGTTTTTGACCTCCTCGCACGTGCAGAGGCGGCGGTGCACGGAGAACCCAAAGAGGGGCTGCAGTTTCACGAACTCGGCGCTGTGGATACAATAGGCGACCTGATAGGCAGCACCACGGCGTTCTTAGACCTCCATCCTGACATCGTTATTTGCACTCCCATCTCAGTGGGCAGTGGATTCGTGGATACCCGGCATGGTCTTCTCCCTGTTCCTGCACCCGCGACCGTCGAGATATTGCGCCATTCTTCGCTGGTTTCGCAAGGGGACCCGTTCGGGTCTGCTTCTGAATTGCTTACGCCCACCGGGGCAGCGATATTGGCTCATTTTGTGCATCGGGTTGAATCCTCACTCCCTCGTCTTCCATTACGCGTCGAGCACACGGGATATGGCGCCGGGTCGAAGGATTTGCCATCTGCCTCGCCGCCTAACGTCTTGAGAGCGAGTC
>JAGGZZ010000212.1 GCA_021161765.1 Candidatus Methanophagales archaeon
ACATGGGCTTTCGTGCTATTTAAAGATGAATTCATTAAATAGACAGGGTAATATTATTAATACAATGATACTATCAGACCTAAAAAAGGATTTTGAATTCATAAGAGACGAAGTAGATGGCGTGCTCCTATTCGGCTCCGCGGCGAAAGGCGAACTAACCACGAGGTCAGATATAGACATTGCGCTTGTCAGACCAAAAAACAAGAGAGTGCTGCTTAAGGTATTTGAGCGGCTCGGTGGTAAATACGATGTAAAAATCTTTGAGGATTTACCGCTTTGCATAAAAATGGCTATTATTAAAAACCATCAAATTATCTTTGGTAATGAAGTGGAACTCTCTTACTACTTTTACCGGTTCAGACGGGAATGGAAAGATATGGAATACCGGGTATTAAGCAACCAATTTAAAAGTGTAAGGGAAATGATAAAACAGAGGCGGGCATGGCTAAAAAATGAGCGAAAGATACCTCAAGAAGATTGAGATACTGGAAAGGGAACTGGAATACATAAACAGCCATGAGATAACGGGAGAAGTAACAGAACGAGCCGCACTTTATTCTTTGCAGATGTGCATCGAGTCAGGAATGGACATCATAGCGATGAAAGTAAAAGATCTCGGATTAGTAGTAGAGGATGACTACACGAACATAGAAAAATTAATACAGGGAAATGTAATCGCATTAAAAGAAGGCGAGCTATTAAAAGAGTTCAATGGCATAAGAAATGCAGTTGTGCATAAGTACAACAGACTGGACATGGACATCATAAAGGAAGCTCTGGAACGGATTGCCGAGTTTGCAGAAGTGGTCTTTAAAATCACGGCATAAATAAGACATGGAAACCGACATCGGCGCATTACTGAGCAAAGAAATGTTCTTCAGCGGCACGCAGGTGAACTATTTTATAGTATGCAAGACGAAACTATGGCTGTTCTCGCATTTCGTCACTATGGAACACAGTTCCGACCTCGTCTCCTATGGCAAACTCGTGCACGAAACCACTTATGGCGAAAAGAAGAAGGAAATTGTTATTGACGACCGGATAGCGATAGATTTTATTCAGAAGGGCGATACGGTTGTTCTTCACGAGGTGAAGAAAGGGAAAAGGCTGGAGAAGGCGCACCGATACCAGCTACTTTACTATTTGTATTATTTAAACGAATTGAAGGGGGTGGAGAATGTGGAAGGGGAAATAGACTATCCGCTGTTGCGGAAAAAGGAGCACATAGTGCTTACCGAGAATTTAAAAGAGGAGATGAGAAACATATTGAAAGGGATAAAAGAAGTGATTGCAATGCCGGAACCGCCAGAACCCGCTTACATGCGAATCTGCCGTAAATGTGCGTATTTTGAGTTCTGCTGGGTTTAGCTCCTTTTATAACCACAGATTACACGGATTACACAGATTTCTACGAAAAAGAATATTAGAATTTATAGCACTGCAAGATATTGTGTAAGAGTATGAAGGTAAATTACTACATATTGCGGAACGGCATACTGAAGCGGAAACAGAACACGGTGTATTTCGTGTATAAAAAGGATAAGGATGCTGCGAAACTGAAAGGAGAAGGAGAGGATAAAGTCTTTGAAGCCGAGACCGAAGGTAATGTGGAAGAGCTAAAAATAGAAGAAATAACTGAGTACAAAGAGAAAGTAGAAAAAGAGAAACCAGGGATAGAAAAGAAAATCCTCCCAATCGAGAAAATAAGTGCGATTTACGCTTATGGCAGAATATCATTTACTTCAGGTGTAATCAGCTATCTTTCTAAATATGGGACACCAGTGCATTTTTATAACTATTACGGGTTTTACGAGGGTAGTTATTACCCGAGAGAGACTTTGCTATCAGGTGATTTGCTGATAAAACAGGCGAAGCATTATATAGACAAGAACAAGCGGCTGGGAATAGCTAAGGAGTTTGTCCGCGGCGCTGCGGAGAACATAATGCGAAATCTGGAGTATTACAATCGTGAGGGAAAGGAAGTGAGGAAAGAAATGGAAATGATACGTAATTTAATCGCAGGTATAGATGCGCCAAAAACGAATGATATTTCACAGCTTATGGCAATTGAGGGCGCTATACGATACACATATTACAAAAGTTACGATAAGATATTACCTGAAAATTTCAGATTAGGCGTGCGGACGAAACAGCCGCCGGAGAATCCGTTGAATGCGTTGATAAGTTTTGGTAATTCGTTAATGTACGGCACGGTGCTGACTGAGATTTACAATACGCAACTGAACCCGACAATAAGTTATTTGCACGAGCCTTCGGAACGTAGATTCTCGCTTTCTCTGGATATAGCAGAGATTTTCAAGCCGTTTCTCGTGGACCGCGTGATATTCAAGTTGGTGAATAAGAATATGCTGAGCGATGCGGATTTCGTGCAGGAGTTGAAGTCATGTTTGCTGAACGAAAAGGGGCGTAGGACTTTTCTCTCGGAATGGGATGATAAGTTGAAGACGACGATAAAGCATCGTGAGTTGAAAAGGAACGTGTCTTATCAGAGGTTGATTCGGCTGGAGTGCTATAAGTTGACGAAGCATTTACTGGGCACGAAACGGTATAAGCCGTTTGTGATGTGGTGGTAAAAAACTTTTTTGCAAGCAAAAAAGTTTAAAACTGCTTGCGCTGTTTTGCTACGCAAAATGTATGTAATAATCGTGTACGACATGAACGTGGAAAGAGTGGCGAAGATATGCCAGTATCTCCGCCGGTATTTAGACTGGGTGCAGAACTCGGTATTTGAGGGCGAACTCACGGACTCGCAGTACAAAAGGATAAAACATGACATCAAAGAGCTAATGCACGAGGATGAAGATTCCGTGCGGTTTTACACCTTCAGGACGAAAGAGCAGGTGAAAATCGAGACGATGGGCATTCCGAAGGCAGATATAGGATGCATAATATAATTGCCTGACGGCTACAAGGCAAAATGTAAAGTGCAAATCAAATCATACTCGAATCTTCCTCATGTAATGAAAGGGAACGATTTTACAGTAGTTGTGGATCTTTATATACCATGCGGGTTATTATAGATTCCAGATAGAGGTGTGTGAAAAGGGTGGCGGAAGGCGAAGCGAAGGTGTAAAAGAAGCGATTTCGGGGGCTGTTAAACACGGACTAAGGTAGGATTGAAATCGAACCCAGGGGACAATCCCCCTTTCGGTTGTAGGGTTAAACACGGACTAAGGTAGGATTGAAATGGTAGTAATATCTTTTGGAAGTTCAATTTTAATTGGAGGTTAAACACGGACTAAGGTAGGATTGAAATAGAGAAATGTAACGTGGAAAGAAGTAAGAGCATTTTTAGAGTTAAACACGGACTAAGGTAGGATTGAAATGAAGGCGAGTTTCAGATAACGGAAATATTAAATGAGGTTAAACACGGACTAAGGTAGGATTGAAATGAACGCTTTTTTAGTTTCAATCGTTCTTCTCTATTACTTAGTTAAACACGGACTAAGGTAGGATTGAAATGGAAGGTTATGAATTACAGTGTGGTTTTAGTGGTGTGTTAAACACGGACTAAGGTAGGAT
>JAGGZZ010000039.1 GCA_021161765.1 Candidatus Methanophagales archaeon
CCATAAAATGCGGTATTTTTCGAATAACGCACCGACAAAGATTACACTGAGACTGATAAACCCGATAACATCTTTGTGCTCAAAAGTAGAAATAAAATCTGTTAAGTTAGAGAGCATGTTTTATCACTTTTTCCTCCATCAGTCCATGCATAAAATTATCTCCTCCTCAAATACTCTTCAACCGTCAGCTCCACATCCTTTAAAATCTTCTTAATCAATCCTCGTGGCAACTTTTTCCCGGAATGTAGTGGAATGGTAGTTGTTCTACCATCTTCATGCTTCCAGACCGTATGACTGCCTTTTTGGCGAACCATCTCAAATCCCAATTTTGAGACAATCTTGCACATATCCTCTCCAGAAATCAGCGGTAATTTCATATATCCTTCTGTTCAAAGTAGAGTATATAAAAGGGACGTTTACGTTTTATCTATAAACGAGCGGTAACTTCATCTACACTTCTACCTCTATCTCCTGAACACCTGCGAATCGGGTAGCTGGAAGCTCCTTATCTTCTGCTTCAAACGCTTCAAGATGTGCTTCAATTGCCTCCTTCAGATTCGCCATGAGTTCGTCAAGCGTCTTTCCATAGGAGTAACATCCCTTTAGTGACGGGACGGTGCCGATAAAAACGCCATCCTCATCTTTTTCGATTAATACGATGAAGTTTTGTTTTGTCATTTAGCTTACCTCGAATACAATATTGGTTTTTATTAATTTTAATAATATAGCATTAATAAGGCTTTGTTGGCAAAGGAGAAAAAATGGTAGAAGAAAAGAGAAAAAGAACGAATGAAGGAGAAAAAAGGATACCAATTGAAATCTCTGCTCTTGCTACTCAAATTTCTGGATGGCAGGAAGTAATTAAGCAACAGCAGGAAGCTATAACAAAAATTGCAAAACAAGCAGAAGCAATTACAGCAATAGCGGAGCCAGTTTTAGAGAAGACAGTGAGAAATCTTCAAATAGTCCATCAACAAATCAGTAATGTTGCCAAGCAATTAGTAGAACGGGATTTTTCACCCATAGTTCGGCAAGTAGCCTTAGCACAGTCCTTAACACAGCAAGTTTTAAGAAATATGCACTATCAACACCAACACTTATGTCTCAAATGGATGGTGTTTTTGTCCAATTAGCACTCGATCTGGGTGTATGGATGATGGAAGACGAACCTACAGGCGTTAAAGTTGTAACAAAGAAAGGGGGCGAGAAAAAAATTGAAGGGATAGACGACTACTTTAGGAACTACTATGGAAGGCTTATGGGAAAACACTCTGTAAGAGCTGGTGTCTTACATGGATACGACATAGATTATGCTTCCGACGATAAATTATCGGCTAAAGTCATTTGGATTTTATTTGAAGCACTGAATGTTATAGAAGAAATTAAAAATGATCAGCAAAGACATCTCCCTAAAGCAATTTAGCCTAACTGAATCTATCAAAAGATCGAAAGGCTAATTTTTAGTGATGGATTTGCTGCATTAGTAGGCCATTCCACTTATAGCGATTCCTCCATTATTTCTATTTCCTCCTCCGTCAGCCCGTACAACTCACAAACCAGTTTATCAATCTGCGCATCAACTATCTTTATCTGCCATTCATAAAGCTCTTTATCTCGCTCCATTCTCGCTCCGTGGTGTTTCTTTTGCAGTTTTAGCATGTTATCCACCAGAGCTACGAGTTTATCGTGCTGTGCTTTTTCGGCAGGAATTGAGAAGTCTATGGTGCGGATTGGATAAAGCGATAAAAATTGAGTTTTATATTCAAAGTAGCCACCTGCTTTGGGAACAGAAACCAATCTATGATAAAAGTTCATCAATTTTGAATTTAATATCCCAAGCAAATATTTGTAGTCCATTGTTTGATTATCCTCTAAAACCAGATTAAACGTTTTTGTGTTCCCTAAAAACCCTTCTGTGTCCAAACAAAACCTATTCTCCGGAGAAATCTCAGCAACAATAATTTTTGACGGTTTAAACTTTTTATATGCTCTTTCACACCAGAGTTCGTACCATTTCTTATTTGATTTATCGAAATATTTCCTTCCCCTCAGATTATCCCGTTTGCCCTGCAAATATCTATACACATTAGGGTATTTTTCTTTCAAGTCCCTTTCCGGAATAACTTCATTTGTTTCTCTATCGTATGGATAGATGACCCAGGTATCAGACCAACGGCTGAAATATCGTCCTATATTTTCACCTCTGTATATAGGATATATAATGTCATTTTCTAATTTGAATTGAGCTATGACATCCGAATTTATGTAGAAAACCTCATCTTTTCCAGACGCTATGCCTTCAAATATATATTTGCACAGTTCGCCTAATCTCTTTGACTTATCGGTGGTTTCTAATTTTGCCCTTAACGCTTTACAGTCCTCTGTACTAAAATCCCATGCTTCATCAGAAAAATTGTTTGAACTGACAGAATAGGTTTTGAAGAAAGGCGTGTTCTTGTTTTCTTGCAGTGTCTTCTCAACTATTGCATGTGTTAAACCTCTGGTTTTAGTAAACAATTCAATTTTTGTTTTCTCGATGTTTTTGGATTTTTGAAAGACAAAGATGATGGGATAATTGGTTACTTTGCCAAATATTTGGAAATCACTGAAATGTGTGAGTTTTACTATTTGAGCATTATTTGTAATAAATCTTCTTATTCCCTCTCCAAAATCCCTTTTGACAAACATCGAAGGGCAGATGTAAGAAATACACCCACCTTCTTTTAGTATCCTAATTCCCTGTTCAATAAAAGGAATGAACAAATCAAATTTTCCTTTAGCCGACTCGAATCTCTCTCTTATTGGTTTTTTGATTCCCGCATCTAAGCGCTTAAACTCCACATAAGGCGGATTCCCAACCACTACATCAAACCCTCCCCTTTTCATAATCCTCCCAAACCCTTTCACATTGTCATTCCAATCGAACACATTAACCCGCCTCATCTCCTCCTCGTCGAACAGAGTCGCCTGCCCCGTACCATAAAAATCCGGTCCAATCAACGAATTCCCGCACTTGATATTACCCGCGAGATTCGGCAGCACACCCTCCAGCCCCAATTTCACCTGCTGGTCTATGCTCTCCCTGCTTTCGTGCTCAAGCACCTTCAACAGCAGACTCAATTTCGTTACTTCTACCGCCTGCGGGTCAATATCAACGCCAAAGATATTATTCAAAAGAATCCGCTTCTTCTCCACCGTGGTCAAATACCATTCGTTCTCTCGAACCTGAAACACCGCCTCTTTATGCTTCTTCGGCTCGTTGCTCGTGTACCAGTCCAGATGATACCGCAGCAGATACGTGTATGCACCAATAAGAAAACTGCCGGAACCACATGCAGGGTCCAGAATTTTTATCTCCGCAATCTCTTCCGGCGTCTTCCCCGCAACCAATTTACCAACCGTATTTTTGACAATGTAATCCACGATATACTGAGGCGTGTAATACACAC
>JAGGZZ010000191.1 GCA_021161765.1 Candidatus Methanophagales archaeon
CCGTAACTCAGCACATTTTACGTAATAGGTATATTCAGTTTTTCCAATATGACTCTGGTTTTCTTAGGTATTTCAGAGGTAATCCATTCGTTCTGTATTTTAAGCTTGTAAATTCGTGATAGATGAATAAGGACATCATTAGGCGTATATCTTTTCAGAAGTGAATTATCAGCAAGGATTTTATAAAGACGGTAATAAAAGACAAGAGCAATGAAGTTTATGAACATCCAGCCTTCTATCTGATAATCGTCTCTCATATAGGTCTTGTCGGCATTGAGAACGTTCTTGAAAGCGTCAAACATAATCTCTATCTCCACTCTGCTTTTCAGTAGATTATAAATCCTCTCTCCACTTTTATCCAAATCTGTAATAACCGCTATCGTACCCATACGATGCTGGATTTCAAAGAAGTTATCAAGCATTGCGGTGTCGTTCTTCTCTATTCTCGAAAGATAATCCTTCTCCTCCTCTGCTCTCAGCCGTTCGTCAAGGAAGACGGTGATATTTTTCCCTTTCAGATTCCCCTCCGCTATCTCATATTTATAATACCATATCGCCCTCTTTTCAAACAGGAAATACCCCTCAAAAGCTTTTCTGTTTCCTTGCTCTATTCCGGTATAATCAATCAAAGAACTGTTTCTTCTTAGCGGAATAATATAATGCAGCCCTGTTTTTCGGTCTTTTCCCAATTCAAGGACGCTGGCTTCGGAATAGAATCCTTTATCCGAAATCAGCACGGCACTCTTTATTCCTGCCTCTTTTACGGTCAGGACTAATGATGACCCCCTCGCGTATTGAACCCGCCACGATGCGGAAGTAGGAGGGCATGTGGTGGTCGAGTGAGAAGAGAAAAATCATGTGGATTTGGGGCAGAAATTCGCCTTTGCTGTTGTATCCAGGCACAGAAGAGATCACATTCTCAGAGAGTGAAAACACATGCGTCAGATCGATGAGAGCAAAGTCGTTTCCGGAAATGAACTGTTTGAGAAACTCTTTTGTCCTTTCCCGCTCTATCCCTATTTCTCTAAGCAGGTTTCCGACCTTTTTCGAGGAGAGGTGTGCACCTGGTAGCGCTTCCGAAAGGAAGGACGTTGCATAATACGTCTGCAGATTTTTTATCGGTGTATTGTTGAGAAGCCTGAAGATGGAAAATAAAAGCAGTTCTTTCCATTTATCCGGGTATGTGTCCTTGAGACGCTCTTTAATGTCCTCATTCATGCATAATACAAAATTTGATGCTCCAAACTCTTTAACGGATACATTGCCTATGCTCTCTATCAGTCGCTCTTTCTTGGGTTTTATCAGCCCATCCTGGGTGATTGTTCCCAGAAACCTCTCTGTAATCTTCCTCGCTCTTTTCTTCTCTTTATCCCATATACTTGTAACTTTATAGAGATAGAAATTGTTCCCTATCTTCCTTATCTCTGTTCCCTTCCCCTTTTGCTTGAGGACCCAATCAGGATATGTCATATTACGTATATACGTAATATATCTATATATCCGTTCCCTCTTCTCTGTTCTCTCTTCTATTTGAAACAACTTATGAAAAGCTCATAAAGATGGAACATATTACGTAAATTAGGCGGAGTTACGGATTAAAGAGTACTCAGATATGATCTTGGAGGCTGTTGGACGCGATGATACTATAGTCACCTACAAAGAAGCAGAGCCATTTACTACGAAGATAAAGACGATGGACTTTTCAAAGGCAGTTAGGGATTTAGGGCATGAGCCAAAAGTCACACCAGAAGAGGGAATTAAAAGAACCGTAGAATGGATGAAAAGTATTTATCATAAGGAAGTATAATAAACGTGAGGAAGATAATGCTAAAAGTCAAAGTAAAGTGCAAAAAAGGGGGCGAGGGGAATGGAAGTTGTTAAAGCGGAGGTTAGTGGTTAAAATGGGAGTAGAAGAATATAAAATTTCGGATGAGGGGCTTACAATCCCCTTTAATATATTGAAGAAGATTGGACTTGAAAGAGATGCGCATATTTTAATAAGTGGGCATACGATAATTATCAAGCCAAAGTCGCTAACAGAAAAGGTAAAAGGGATTATAAAAGGAATACCTTTATCGGAAGAAGATCTAGAAGAGCTTTACCATGAATATAAGGGTGAATAAATGCACTTAAGCGATTATACCACGAAGGAGAGGATATTTATCGATGCAAATATATTCATATATAATGCCTTAGATGACCCAATATACGGAGTGAGTAGCTCGATTTTCTTAAAGAAAATAGAAGAAGGGGAATTAAATGGTGTGATAAACACTTTTGTTGTAGATGAGGTTTTATTCAAGATTTTGGTAGGCAAAGCATCAGAATATATTGTTAAGCCGACAATGAGAAAGATAAAAAAGCGTATGAGGGAGCTCGATTTTTCGGAAAAAGTTTATGCCCCCGTAAAAGAATACAGGGAATATATTTTTGAGCTCTCAATGACGGGTTTAAATATTTTGGAAGTAGATGTAGATTCAATCAAGAGAGCAGTTGAATTAGGAGCAAGATATGGGCTCTTGATTACTGATAGTATACACTTATCAACGATGGATAAGAGCAGAATCGGGAATATTGCAACGAATGATGGGGATTTTGATAGAGTGGATTTTATACAAGCATGGAAGCCGTGATAAAATGAGAAACAAGGTTTTTCTTTTAGCACAGGTTTTCTTTTTGGAAAAAAGAAAAAGTGTTGTGTAAGGGCATGGTTATAAAAAAGAGGGATAAAAATGGATATAGAGAAAGAATATGAAGGGAAAATTGTATTGGTAACGGGCGGTGCGAAACTTTTCTTTTACAAAGAAACCTTTACTAAAGAAAGAAAGCAGCAATGGGGATAAAAGAAGAAGCGGTTGGAGAGGCTATCAATCTCGGCTCTGGTAAGGAACACAGGGTTATAGATATGGCGAATATGGTGAACGAGCTCGTGGGTAATGAAGCGGGGATTAAATACGTTGAGAGAAGAGATTGGGACGTTAAGACAAGATTACTATCATCTATCGAGAAGGCGAAGAGGTTATTGGATTACGAGCCGCAGATGGAATTCGAGGATGGTTTGAAGAAAGTGCATGA
>JAGGZZ010000169.1 GCA_021161765.1 Candidatus Methanophagales archaeon
GTCACTAACGGCTGCTCGCAGAACCATATAAATCCTCTTCCGGCCTTCCTGTAAAGGTAGTCTATGTCATACGTTATTCTATCGTGGGGCGAGAATACAAATTGCAGCGCGAGAAAGCCCACCGCGGTCATCATCAGTAACTCCAGCGTGCCTATCGTATGTCCAAATGCGTATGCATGGTAGTGTAACGCTTCTCCTGCATAAGGCAGTATCCCATAGAGCATTTTTGGATATACACCGATGGCAACGCAAAGGAACGCTACAGCACTCATCGCGATTAGCATGGGTAACGGTGCCTCTTTCGCTTCTATTTCATCGTTCTTCTTGAAGAACGTGAAATAAGTTAGTTTCAAGAACGAAAGGAACGTGCCCACAGACCCTAACAACAACATAAGTACAAGTATGTGCATTCCTTCCAGTTCCGCCGCATGGATTACCATACCCTTGCTCACGTAGCCGTTAAACCCAGGCACGCCGGAAATGGAAAACGCAGCTATCATGCACGTGATCATCGTTATCGGCATCTTCTTCGCCAGCCCGCCAAGTTCCGTCAGGTTATGCCTTCCCGTACTGTATATCACCGCGCCCATGCACATGAACAGCAGCGCTTTATACAGGATATGGTTGAAAACGTGTGCGATTCCACCGTTTATGCCTATATATGTGCCTATTCCTATCCCCGCTACCATGTAGCCTACCTGTGACACAATATGGTAGGAAAGGAGTTTCCGCACGTCGTTCTGCATCAGTGCGAATGCAACGCCGTAGAGACACATCACACCGCCCATGTACGCTACCGCTTCGACACCCGGGAAAGTCCTCGCAAGCACGTACACACCTGTCTTTGTCGTAAATACACACATAAATACCGCACCGGCTATCGTTGCCTTCGGATACGAATCCGGCAGCCATGAATGAAGTGGTATGAATGCCGTGTTTACTCCTACCCCTATAAGCAGAAGGAAATATCCTATGCCCGATTCTACGGGTCCAACCGCGATAGAACCCGTATTCATGTAGTGTATCAGTATCCCCCAAGGAGGGCACAGCCTCCAAGCAAGTGGAATATGATATATCGCATCCCCGCATTTGTCGCCCGCTCTGTCCGGCTGTACCATATCAAACCGAGCGAGGAGAAAGCCATTATCTCCCAGAAGATATATAGCGTGAAGAAGTCACCGGCAAATACAGCGCCCAGCGCACTTCCTAAATACAGCAAGCCACATACGAGCTCCCCATTCTCCTTTACTGTATCCAACGAGTATATTATCGCCGCAGCGCCGATTATGGCAAATATATAACCCATTATAAGGCTCAATGAATCAGCATGCAGGAATGTCAGCTCAAATCCCGGAAGAACAGAGAATACCCAGTTCGTCTGTGGTCTTATCAACGCCACGGCGATTAACCCAAGCGCAGCTAAGACGACAAGATAAATCTTCCTCGCCTTGCCCATTCCAAGCAAGGGTATCAATGCCGCTCCTGCAAAATAAATAAATGCAGGAGGTACATTCGGTATGCTACTTATTATATCTATCATTCTGCTTTCCCTCCTTTTCCACCGTTATTTACGCCCGGTTATATCCACAGCGCCCCATAGGACAGGTAAATAAGCGAATACCCCACAACGAAAGCAATCGAATACAACAGCGCAGTCCCCATCGCTAAGGTATGGACATCTTCCTGACATTCTTCACCGGGCATTTCTAAACCCCGCATGTTGTAGCGTACGTACGAGGGAGTGAGTGGCCTCAGCACGGTCACAGCCATCACGTTCAGCAGTATCTTCGTTGCAAGCGCCGGGTTTTTGCCAAAACATCTCCACGAGCCAAAAATTTTCTTTATTCCCATTTTCTTTCCTTTTCACCTCCTTTTTTATTCTTCCGAGAACACCTTCTTCACCTCGCTTTTTATCCCCTTTTGCGCGCACCCTTCCCGCGCCTTTGGTGTCACCAGTGTCCTCAATTACATATATGTAACATGTGCCTTAAAAAGCTTTCGGTTTTTTACAGATAAATGTCGAGATGCAAAAATCGAAATGTATTTATATACCCTTATCCCTCAGATATTTATAAGGATAAAATTTAATATTGGATGGAAGGAGAGGGGATTTTCAGATAAAAATGGGCGCAAGCGAAACCTTTGAGAAGGTAATAATGGATTGGCGAACTCTGGCAGTGATAGCGGTTGTGACGATTTTATGGCGAACAGTCGTAAGCTTTGACAAAGAGATATCGCTTCTGGAAAGTGTGTGCTCAGGTGTTGTTCTTATCGCACTGGGCTGGTTTATCTTCAGTTATCTCTATCTGCTGTCTAAGCGAGAGACAAGCTGGATAATTTCGAACAAGGTAGCGCAGGGACTTGCCGTTAGCGTAAGCGCTTTAAACGTTTACGTTCTTGTTTATTATGTGATGAGATGGTATGAACTAACGACTAAACCTGAAGTTTTTACGCCTCCGGATTATCTTCTCAGAGATCTGAGATTCGCAATGCTGGTGCTCGCGTACTGTGGATTGATATGGGCAGCGGGATATCTAAAAAAGATGCACGATAATTATCTGCTGGTAACCAAAGAAATGCCCGGGATGCGAAAAGCGAGCACAGCAGAATCAATGTTCAGGATACTAACGGATGAACGGACGGTAATAGTGATAATAGGCCTGGTATTTTTATGGCGCGCAATCATAAGTTTCGACAAACAGATACTTCCCTGGGAGAGCATGGTCTCGGGTATGGGCCTTTTCATACTGGGCTGGGTTCTTTTCGGCTACATAAGTTCATTAGCAGTAAGAACAACCCGACCAAGCGTTGCAAAGATATATCAGGGAATCGCCTTTGCGCTATTCTCTGTAAATATGTATGCTCTCGTTTACTACGGAATGAGGTGGTATAGTATAATATTCATGGCAGTTTCGGAAGAAGCTTTGGTGCCACTGGATTTTGTGTTCCGTGATATAGGATATTTCGCGCTGGCGATATTTTTTTGCACGTCAATCGTGCTATCTAAATATCTGGAAAGGGCATCTGAAGAGTGTGAATATTTGATTAAAAAAGGAGAGAAGGGGTATAAGGAGTAGTATCTTGACTTTTTCATATTTAAAATTTACCGCAGAGAACGCTGAGTTCACAGAGGAAATAAGGGATTAGTAACCCTAAAACCTAAACCTCTAAATCTACATCCTCTGCGTTCTCCGTGAACTCTGCGGTTAGTTAATCTGACAATGTCAATGTATTGATATTTGGGGATTTTGAAGATGACCAAGAGGGAATTTTTATTCAGAGCAATAACCGACGAGAGGGTCTTAATAGCAATAGTGGGCATAGCGTTCTTATGGCGAGCGGTTGTAAGCTCTGATGAAAAAATAACCTTCTGGGAAAGTGCGTGTTCGGGTGTAAGTCTGTTCATAATTGGCTGGCTCCTTTTCGCGTACATGTATTCTATGTCCCGGAAACCGACGGATTGGCCGGCAACGAACAGGATTTATCGCGGTATTGCCCTTTGTCTTATCGTCCTAAACGTTTATATTGCGATTTACTATGGAATGAGATGGTTTGGATTAATGCGTGTAGAAATTTCCGTGTCGCACGATTACATCTACCAGGATTTAAGATATGTCATCTTTATGATGTATTATTGCGTAGCAATTGGCTCGGCGCGATATCTGAGAGGGATGCGCGAGAAATACAGACTGCTAATAAAAGAACGACCAAAGAAAAGCGCGAAGAATATAAAAGAAGCCATATTCTTCGTGATGACGCATGAACGAACATTGGTGGTGGTAATAGCAGCGGCGATTTTATGGCGAGTAGCTATACGCACTGACAGCGGGGTTACCTTCTGGGAGAGTACGCTTTCGGGCATTTCGCTTATCGTATGGGGGTGGTCCATCTTTGGATACCTCTGTGCTTTGAGCGTGAAAGTGCGGCACAAACTCGATTTGACCCGAGTCATCCAGCATGCAGCACTTGGTCTATGCACCGTAAACATTTATGCCGTTTTTTACTATGGGCTGAGATGGTATGAACTGATATGCAGAATTATGGGAGAGGTAACCGAGACGTACGTGCCACAGCCGCAGGATTTGGTCTTTAAGGATGTAAGATACGTCATGTTAGTGCTTTTTTATTGCGCAATAGTGCTATTAGCGAAGCATCTGGTAAAGGCTTATGAGGATTATACCGTACCCGCGCGGAAAAGTTAATAGGAAAAACGATGGACTGGCGGAGAAAAATATCCTTGGAAAGGGAAATAGTGAGGCTTGAAGGCGATAAAAAGAACGGGAAGATAAAAATATCGGGCTCTTTTAAAATAACAACCTTTCAGAAATGGTGCAGAATAGGGCTCGTTTTCAGATTCAGTGAAACGGTGAAGTGGTACGAATATGAACCCTCCATCGGACTTCAATTCAACAATTACAGGTTATCAATTGCTGATCACATGGGAAAGGTTTTGTTCAGTGAGAAAAGGTCATTTATGGAGTTCGCTTCGGAGTTCAAGACTACTTATACAGGTCGGCGGTTTTTGGGTAGATACACGGCAACTCACAGGGGTGAGGTGGCAATATTGGAATTCATACCGCCGAGTCCTGGCAGATATGAACTTGATTTTGATCTGGCTGCAGATGAAGACTTTTCGGAAACAGGGCATAAGAGAATGACTTCGTTTCAGGAACTCACGCTATATGTGAGAGAGGGGGTAGAACCCCTGGAGGGCATGGACTATCCACATAAGCGAATTGATTTGATGAAAGTGAGCGATATAATGACACGTCCAATCATCGCAGAAGATGAAGATGTTTTGGTTACCGAGATAGCGAAGGACATGGCAGAACGGGGGGTAGGAGGTGTAGTGATAACCTCGGCTAGTAAACCCGCAGGCATTATTACTGACCGGGATCTCGTCTCACGAGTTCTACTAAGGAATAGAAGGGCAAGCGAAGTAAAAGCAAAAGAAATAATGTCTTCCCCCTTGATTACTATCGAGCCCCAAACGTCAGTTAAAGAAGCATGTGAACTCGTAGCAGAGAGGGGCATAAAAAGGTTACCCGTGGTTGAAAACGATGTGCTCATCGGTGTTGTAAGTATCGGAAACATCCTGACAAAGAAGCCGGGGTGTGTAAAAAAAATTTATAACCATCCAGAAGTGCTGTCTTTAGCAAGTAGATGTAAACAGGCAATCCGTTCGGCAGTCCCCTATTTTCTATTTAGAAGAGAAAAAAGGGAAGAAAAAGGGAAGATTGCCGTCAGAGATATAATGACTCGTTCAACCGTCACTGAAGATGAAGACACGCTGGTCACTAAAATAGCAGAAGATATGAAAGAGTTGGGGATAGGGAGCGTAGTGATAACCTCAAAAGGCAAACCAGCAGGGATTATTACCGAGCGCGACATCGCATTGAAGGTTCTATTAACGGATAAGGAGGCAAACGGAGTAAAAGCGAAGGAGATAATGGCTTCCCCTCTGGTAACCGTCAAGCCAGAAGCATCAGTAGACGAAGTGTGTAAGCTTGCGGCGAAGAAAGGCATAAAGAGGGTGCCGGTGGTTGAAAATGGCTCGCTCGTGGGCATTGTAAGTATTCAAGACCTGCTGAGAAGGAAGCCGGAGTGTGTACGGGAATTCTACTTTTAGTGAAGATGAAAGATGCAGGATACAGGATGCAAGACAAACCTGTATCTGGTATCTGGCATCCTGCATCATCTTCTTTATATACCCCCCATACCATAAAGCAGCGATAATATATACGCCAGCACGCAGAGAGCAAGGAAGACGAGCGCAAGGAAAATCCCGGCATAAAAACCTACTGCCTCTACTTCTACTTCCGGGCAATGCGCCTTTACCGCTTCTACTGCTTGGGCGTCATAAGGCGGGCTTAAAGTCAGCATGAGCCTCATTGTGTCCGCCGGGCATTTAATAAAACATTTCAGTGCGGTAATAAATTTCCCCCCCATTCTTCCTCACCTATTCATTTATACATAACTCATATATTATAAATATTTCGGTATTTAATTTGATATAGAAAAAAGTAAATTTAGTTTAGTATAGGGGAGAGAAATAAAGATGAAAGTAAGAGAGATGATGAGCCGTCCAATCATCACGGAAGATGGAGACACAATAGTAACTAAAATAGCGGAAGATATGGACGAGTTAGGCGTGGGGAGTGTAGTGATAACCTCAGAGGGCAAACCAGCGGGAATTATTACGGAGCGCGACATCGCATTGAAAGTTCTATTGAAGGATAGAAGGGCAAGCGAAGTGAAGGCAAAAGAGATAATGGCATTCCCGCTGGTTACTATCGAGGCGGAAACATCCGTGGACGAAGCGTGCAAACTCGCAGCAAGAAAGCGCATAAAACGGCTGCCCGTGGTTGAAGAGGGGATGCTCGTGGGCATTGTAAGTATTCGCGACCTGTTGACAAGGAAGCCGGAATATGTAAGAGAGTTCTACTTTTAAAAAGATGCAAGATACATGATACAAGTCAGCCCTGCATCTGGCATCATCCTCTGGTGGTTAATCTCGTGGTTTTTTACTCGATGCTCGCTCTTAGTATGTCACTTGCCGTTAATATCCCTATGGGAACGCCATAAGCGGGCCTTAGAGAAAGAATCAATAA
>JAGGZZ010000103.1 GCA_021161765.1 Candidatus Methanophagales archaeon
GATGCAACACTTGGTATGGGTGGCTGGCTAGACCTTACCCAACAAGGACTTTCACCCTGTAAGAAATATAAAACTTCTTGGCGCTCCTCCGCTAAAAATTACTGAATTATTGAGCTAGTACAACTGTTCCTATTTATAATAAAGTTTTATTATGAGAGAACGGATGAAATACTCAAATGCATATTTTATATTAAATGATGTAGCAGTAAATATTCAGAGTACATGTTCCTTCACTTCCATTCCTTCAGCAGTGTCTTGAGATAGTGCATAACTGGTCCACGCCTTAAATGCTGATGTACAAATTGATTTCGATAACTTCTAAGGCAACCATAACAACTATCATTCTCACCACAACCACAACTCCCATTGACTCTCTCAAGTGCCGCTACTACACTATCATGGAGTATCTTTTTTTCTTCAAGACGGGCTACAAGTCCAGCCCCTCCTGGTACATTGTCATAAAGAATAATCGGGGGAACAATATTTTCCTTGCTATAGGCTACTGTTGTGCTCAAGTCAGTAGAGGGTACTTCCAAAGCCTCAGAAACCCCCTCTATTAAGGCATAAGCAAGAGAATATGCGAACCATACACCGTCTATATCATTTTGGAGTAATCCAAGAAGAAATTGAATTTGAATCACATCGGTTACAAACTCGTGTCCAAGGGAAACATGTTCAAGAGTTCCAAAGCAGTTTTCTCCATAGGGCGTTTTGTGTTGGTTTTTAGGCTCACGAAAACCAGCCCCACACTTAGGGCAAATATAGAATCCCTTGCCTCTTCGACCTTCACATAGAATAACCATCCGACCCGGAGAGGCTTTCGTTATCTTAATTGCTCCGAAATTAATTTCAGCAGCCTTAGATACTGTTAAACCTACAAAATATGGACGAGTAGTGAAAACACGAGGTGATCGCCCCTTAGGATTCGTTGGCTTGTTACGATCCGTCACAAAACCAAATTTTGGTATTATAAACTTGTGATTCTTCAACTCTGCGCAACATATTTCTGATAGGTTTTTTGCCTCTTTCTCTTTTTTTATGAATTTATTGTGCTTAAGACAGTAATGCCAAATCTCCCACTCCTTTTCTGCGACTCTCTTGATTCCGTATGAGGTCCACTCTTTCTTGTTTGCGACCAATTTACTTGTAGGAGCAAATTCTGCTATAGCAATAGAAAGATCCCTTTGAAGAAGGACCTCAAAAGATTCGGAGGTTTGTTGTGTTCTATGAGTGTCTAACTCAACCACATCTACTGGGAACCCATACTTCGGGATTATTATTTTCCGTGAGAGAAACGATAAAGTGTCTTCCCTTGCAATAGTTTGTGCTCTTCGCTTTGCCCAACCAGCAGTGGAATAATCTTCTCTTGTAACAGAATCCTTTTGGAGCTTTTTCACAGCCTGAAAATCACTTGAAACCTCCATTTCTGCGAGCGCAAAACGGCTGCCTTCTCCCACTATGTGTTGAATCCATGTACCATTATTTATTCCTACCTTACCTATCATTGCAGGTGGAATAATGCTCCTTAATGAATCTTCCAATTTGATTTTGTGTCGTTGTAAAAAATCAACTAAGTTGCTAATTCCAAATGGATACTTTAGATCACCGAATAATTTTTCCACATTCTGGAATCGATCGGGGAAATCTCTAAAAAAATAGGACAATGCTAAGGCACTAATATGACGAGTAATAATCTTCTTATTTCGAAGACTAATAACAGGAGGCTTAATAATTCCTTTAAGTATCCGATTACTAGGGTCAGCAAAATGATATAAGTCATGGGGATTGCGACGACAGAAAGTAATTGCAAGTCCTGGAAATCCACTACGACGTCCTGCTCGCCCTACCCGTTGCGTATAGTTGAATGCCTCTGGTGGAACATTGCGTAAAAAGATAATATCTAAATCACCAAGATCAACGCCTAATTCAAAAGTTGTAGATGAACTGAGAACGTGAATATTTCCTGCTTTAAATTCCCGTTGAAACTCCCTTGCTTTCTCCTTATCAATCTGTGCAGTGTGTTCTTCAACTCTTAACACACCCGGCAGATTGTCTTTGTAAAGTAACCGATAATGGTTCGGCTCTAACTCCCTCACTCGAATCTTCTGAACACTTCCAAGACATCTATAGCGTGTGCAAACACCACCAACACAAACAGATTGGAGTCGAGCACATGTATCACACTGGTAAAGAACATCGTCTTCTGATATTGGGAAAATCCTCCACCAATCGGGATTCAATCTACGTGCATCGTCAATGGAAAACAGAAACCGATGTTTTGATGTGGTTGATTCATCACTTTTCCTAAAGGCTTCCCAAATGGCTCGAAGAGTTTCTAATGCTTTCTCGACCGCGTCTTGTTTCGATAAACCTTTTTTTGTTAAAATTTTAATGAGGAACTGAGCCCTTTTACCAGTTTTACCATCCCAACTCCGCACCGGCCAGTATCTTCTTCCCTTTGGGCGACGGGGAGGACCGATTCGAACACGCATCTGAGAGGCTTGAAGGCCAAGGTCACTCCAAGTTAATGAAACATCACTCGCCGTCTGTAACTCAACGGCTCTGTCCGTTCTCATAAAGTCCAGAAGAATAAAAATCAAATCTCTCGCCTCTTGTTCATTCAAGCACCAAGGCGAAGAAAATAATATATCTGGAATCTTGAATTTTTCTGGCCATTTGATATACCATCGTAGGAGTCCAACACCCTCAAGTGAAATCCTCTGCTCGTCGGTCAGGAATTCACGGTAAAGTGCACACCAGATATTTTTACGAATCTTAGTTTCGTCATCGGACTCTTTTTCTTTAAAACTATCACGATAATTATGGAACGCTCTATCAGCAAGTGTGTAAAGACTAATTCCATCAACAGGATATCTTGAGAAGCTTCGTGCTATTTTGAAAACCAGATTGCGGCTCAGAATGTCTCTATACGAGTTTTCAAGATACCATGCAAAGAAAGCGGCTTGCTGACGACCATCGGCAAAGGCAAGAATCTTCCTTCTTTCTTTTGGGAGTCTTTGATATAGCACAGTAGCAATCACAGCATGAGGGCCATCAGTGCCATGAACTACCTCCCTCACAGGATCGGGGGCTCGGTACCCACAAGCACTACATTTTGGAATTTGATCTTCTCTCTCCTCCGCGCCTTCTTGCTGCTCAACAAAGATTGATTTTGCATGCTCACATACTAATTTACTTTGTCTTCGATTGACTTGTGTCATTGCACCACACTCAATGCATAGTCGAAATATTTTCTTTTTGGCCATGTTATCCTTTTCCTCATCTATATCGGAAACATCCTCCTCAATAGGTCGGAAGAATGTTGCTCCAAAGTCTGGATGTCCTGGGTCACGTATAGCTTCCCTCAATACCCCATCTTTAAATCTACCAACAAGGTAATGCTGTCCACATTCTCGACAAAGGGCAATCTCAAAGACGGCTCCTCCTTCTGTTTGGCTGTGCCGTTCGAGAAAGATATGTTTCTGAGGCAAATAAGACAAGAAAGCACCTTCAAGCGAACGAAGAAAAAAATGATATCGTGCAGAAAGTAACCGTATACCTGAGGAGGGATCCTCTGCTCGTATTAGTAATTCAACGAGTTCTGATAGAGCCAGCATTCGCTCTTCTTTCAATAAATCCGGGAAAATATTGTTAGCTAATATATGAACCTCTCTAGACTCGGCTGTAATAAGTTGGCGAAGTTTGATTGAACGACGGTCATGCTGAAGAATAAACCCAACCTCTTTGGTCACATCTAAACCTTCAGGAATCGCTAACCCGAGACGACGAGCAACCTCGGGTAAATCATATGTAGAAAACGAATCAAGTGCTTGTCGGAGTGCTTGATAGTGCTCCAAAGAAAATTCTGTTGTGCCAAAATCGGGAATTGATTTAGTTTTTCCTAAAATCACATCCTCTTCCAGAAATTCCTCACCAAATAATTCGGATGCAAAATTTGCCACAGTGGCTTTGTCATGTTCTCCCCCGGCAATAGTAGCACTGGTTGCAATACATTGAAAAGGTCTTGTATAACCACCTTCCCTAAGTCTCCTTTTCAATCGCCGAAGGAGCATGCCCATTTCAATCCCTTTGGATCCTCGATACTGATGTGCTTCATCTAACACAAGGAAAGTCCACCACCGAGCACGTCCATTATCAAAAATAGGACTATCATCCGGCCGAATAAGTAAATATTCTAACATAGAGTAATTGGTTAAGAGAATGTGAGGTGGATTATCTCGCATTTCTTTGCGTAAGACAATTTCGGCGGGAAGCTTACAGGCAATATGGTCTCGCGCGTGACGCCGCGAGTCATTCTCATCCTCAGGCGTCTCGCCAATATACTGACCAAATGTGAATTTAAAGGGTGAACCTGACTTGTGAAGTTGTTTACTGATTTCTCCAAGTTTGTCCCGCTGATCATTAGCTAGGGCATTCATCGGATACAGGATGAGTGCACGGACTCCTGGCCCTAATTTCCCCATTTGAAATTCCCGATACAGGTGAAGAAGAATGGGATAAAGAAAGGTTTCCGTCTTCCCGCTGGCCGTGCCTGTAGCGACAACGACGTTTCGTGCCTCACCGAACACCTTCCGAATGGCCTTTTCCTGATGCAAATAGAGAGGTCTGTTGCCTTGCACTGCATTCAGAAACCCTTCATCCGGTGGATCGGTGAGAAGTTCTCTAAAAAGTTCATGTGTCATTTTACCGCGTTTGAATAATGAAGTAGCTTCAAGGTAGGGTCCCTTGCTTAAGTGTCCTGAATTAAGTGCTTTCTGAAATGATTTCCTGAGATCACGATCTTTAAAGTAAAAAGTAGTCTCAAGATATCGTTTGTATCTATCTTCAATTTGTTTTGCTAAGTTTACCAAATCCATTTGACCACCTCCCACTTTTGTGTATTTCTATTATAAATTTCGATATCTTTTCCTAGTAAATTGTTTTTTGCGCACAGATAAGGCCTTTACCCTTGCTCCTCCAAAACCCTTTTCTTTAATAAATCTCTTAAGCCGTGGGTCATAGCACATAAAGGCTCTTGCAATTGCGTGAGTTACAGCTTTGATTTGTCTGTTGGATTTTGGTTTACTTCTGATGACTTTTATATCAATCTCCATCTTTTTAATTAGTGGATTAATTTTATCTAATTCAAGTAGTCTCCGCAAGAAACACTTCGCCTTTTTGGAATTCCCTTTAAAGTACATCCATACTGGTTCATTATTTACAATAAATTCTCCGGGTCCCTCTCTTAAAACTGCCTTAGCAACAGCTATTTTCTTTCTACCATACCCAATCCATGTTTTCTGTATAGGGATAGTTTGGTCTGTATGAACTTTGACAATGACAGCTTTAAAGGCTTTTGCTTCTTCAGACTGTACCCATATCTTTATATCAAATTCTTCCTGCCTGTTTTCAATCTCTTCAGTATCGCAGAAATCCCGCAAAGGAATTGCAATCTCCTTTTTCCCCACTTCCACTTGATAAGGTTTGCTTTTATTACGATCAAAACCCACATCAATTTTCCTTACAAAGCGCAAACGAGGAAGTCTTACAAAAAGTGCCTTGTCGGATGTAGCGGTAAAGTGTTTATGAGACAGGGTTATAGGCCTGTCCACCCAATCGGTAGTAGCCACTCCTATTACGCCGAAAGACCACCATATCCTTTCCACCAAGACCGTAACTTTAATCTTAACATCACCGTCACACAAAATCCAGTGTGTCTTATCGCAATTTGGCTTTGGAGGTACAGTAACAATTGTCTGACCACTCTCTCGATAAATCTTCAAAGCATGTTGTGCATCATCATCCATCAGTTCAACTTTGCAATCAGTTTGGTGAAGAAATTGAACACTAACATTATCATATCCGTTTGGACCTGGCAAAAAGTCAGAGCTCTCTATGCGGATATCATTCAAGACCTTCAGAAACCTGAAGTCCATACTTTCTAATAGATTATCGCCGTTGTCGTAAATCCGCACAAAGTACCAACCGCCGCGCCGATTTGCTATTTCTTCAGGTAGTTTGTGTTCCTTAACCCCCACTTGTGGAACGAATTGCGTCCGCCATCTGTTTTTACCCATTCCTTCTTCGCCCAAAACGATTACTCCAATGTCTCTCCATCCTTTTTTATCAAGCGTTTGGATGCAAGGAAGTTGTTCACCAAAGAGGGGCCCCATATCCTCAGAGGTATCCTCTATTTCTCTTCCTACAATTTGGAAGCGAGAATATCCAGACTCAACTTGGATTCGTTCGCTATTTGCGTTAACAAAGCCAATGACCTTGTTCCTATCCTGTTCCTGACAAAAAAAATGTGCCTTATATCCGTCCACTTGGACACTTTCTGGATTGACACTGGCATAGCCTGATACTTCTTCATCTCGTTTCCATTCTCGCGGGACTATAGCAAGGTAATAGCCTATAGTAGGGTGCCTAACTAATCGTCCCAATCCTTTCCAATCTTTTCGCATTTTGAAAATAAAATAATTTCTTCCCGCTCCCAAAAGTGGGATATCTTTCTGCCCTCCAGTCCAAGTGACCTTCACTCCGCCTACGGCGTGCCGTAAGCGGTAAAGTGACTCATCAATGGTATCCTGGACTAACAGTTCTTTATTTTGAGCTACGCTCAGTGTTTCCAACTCTTCTGGTATTTCTATCCCAACAATCCATCTCCATCCTTCATTCCAACAGACAATTTCAGGCTTCAGAGAGAAGGGTTTTGTTCCTAGTGTTTTTTCCATCTCCTGCTGTTTTGTTGAACTACGAGGTCTTCCTCCCCTCTTGACAGGTGGAAGTGGTTCCCTACCATGTACTTCTTTTGTTTTTTTCTGAGCTTCTTCCTTAACACACTTACGCTCTTCCTCCGCTTTCCGCTGCTTTTTTTTTCGCTGTTGCCCTTCCGCCTTTAGCCGCTTCAATTCTTCTTTTTCGGCTCTCCCCTGTGCCTCTTTTTCTGTCTTCAAGAGTTGCTCTTCTTCTTGTGCCCTACGTAGCTTCTCTCCCTCTACTCGCTTGCGTTCCTCCTCGGCTTTTTTCAACTCGTCCGCTAAACGTTTTTGCTCTTCATCCTCTTCTCGACGCGCTTCCTCTACTGCTTTCTGTTGTTCTTCCTCCTCGAGACGTTTACGCTCCTCTTCGTCTTTACGCCGTTTTTCTTCAAGCCACTGCTGTTCCTTTTCCTCCTCTCTCAATCTCGCCTCCTGTTCTGCCCTACGACACTGCCATTTTTCCTCTGCCTTGCGCCGTCTCTTACGCACGTTAATTACAACCATAACAACAATCGCCGCCGTTAATGCAAATAGCACAATAAATAATAATACCGTTATATCTATAGTTTTCAACTCATCTCACTCCACAATTTTACAAAACTTTTTCCTATTACACCTATGTAATAGCAGATGCTAGTCTTGTTTCATTAGTTTAATATTTAATATTATGCAAAGTCGTCAAAATGAATTTTTATAAATCTTTAATTTCCCATTTATTCACTATTAGCCAAATTGACTTTTTGTAAATTTTTAAACAAACATTTAAGATTCTTTCGACTAATTTTCCATTTTACGAGGTCTTCCTTTAGGACGTCTATCTACAGTAATAACTAAAGCCTCAACCATCCGGTTAAGAAACTCCTCAGATCCTATAGATTTTCCGCTAAAAGCTACCGAATTATTGACTTGGTACACCTTCCCTATTTATTTAATCGTTTTTTAAAATTATCATGCCATTCTTTTAAAGCATTAAGATCTTCATTAAGCTCATCTGGATTAGGCAATCTAACTGGCGCTTCATTAGAGTGGGAATGTTGATATTTTGAATATTTTGTCATCATTTCATCAAAAAACTTACAATCATTATTGTTTATTTTAGCTAATTTATTAATTTTCCCCATAGTATTTACGGCCCTGCGATGACGTCCTACTACATCAGCCAAAAGTTCCAACTCAATCATTCTTTCAAGTAAAATTCTAAAATCGCAACATATTGCTTTAATGTAAGGGTAAGAAACTACTTGTCCTTTTTCTTTGTACAACTTTCGAGCATATGTTAGTCTCTTATTAATAAGATCATTTAAAGCACTTGCCGGTTTTCTAGCAAAAAGCGGCGTTTCACCGGGTTCTCCCGTACCCCATGATTCATATCTGATACAATTTATTATTGGAGTAATATTTACTTTTTTACCATAATCTTGAATCATTCCAAGCAACGATAGGCGATGAGTGAATATAATAACCTGTCTCTTTTGAGATAACTCAACTAACCGTTTGACAACAGCTTCTTCAAAATCTTGATCTAAAGAAGAAATAGGGTCATCGAAAACAAATGGAGATATATCTGTTTTACCTTCGACGTCAGCAAAAAAAGCAGCAAGGGAAATAATTTTGTATTCACCTTCGCTCAATATGTTTTTTGTCATAATACCACTTACACCTTGCAATTTTAATTGGTGAAGTACTTTACCTTTTTCAGTTCGAGTCTTACCTAATTCAATTTTAATGCGAGTTGCACCAAGACGTTCTAGTTCTGTATTAAATCGCCCAACAAATGCATTTGTTATTAAAACTTCTGCCAAATCTCCTTTTTTTCGTGACAAACCTGAAGTATTTGTCAATTGTTTTGCCATTTGAAGTTTATGAACTTTCTTCAATCTTTCAATTTCTTCCTCAATAACTTGCTTTTGTTGCGAAAGCCATTGACGAACTTTTAACGAAAGAGAGCTTTCTTCTAACTTATCCTTATTCTTATTTTTTGCATCCTTATCATATATCTTGATATTTTTTTCATAGGTAGAAGATTGCTGGCTAATTTTCTCAAGCCAAGAAGAGTTTGCTTCCTGAATAACAACCTCATCAAGAAAGTCCTGTTTATTTGTTTGCCTTTTCAGCCATAAAGCTTCCGTTTTTGGTAAAGTTATAGTAATATCTTCGATTTTATCAGCTTTAAAAAGCTCTTCCTTTCGTGTTCGCAAAACCTGATAGGCATCGTTAATCTGTTGAATTATATCTATTTTGGATATGCCTGCAGCATCTATTTTTGTTTTCAGACTTTCTGAAGTTATAATTTCGTCTACGCTATCAAAAGCTTCATCGTACTTCTTTTTTGCTAACTCGGCTTCTTTCTTTAAATTACCTTTAACAAACTCTTCAAACCCTTTCAATCGGTTTTTGGCTTTTTTTAACAATGGTTGCTGACATAAGACACAGATTGCCTCTTCTCCAACGTATGGAAACAACTTGTCTTTATAAGCTTGCTCCTCTGAATATTTTCGAGCTTGCTCCCAGAGCGACTGCCATACATCGCTTCCAATCCCCTCTAATGGTGCGTTGCTAAATAATTTATCAGCTGTAATTTCTGCTGTATTCTTTTTTAAGGTTGCGTTACTTTTAAATAACAGAATTTTTTTATAATTCTGATCTGAATTTTGGTTAAAACATTTGATTGTTTCATTAATTAGAAAGTCTATGTGCTCTTTCTGATTACTTAGTTGATTTACTTTATCCTCTGGTGTTTTTTCTTTTAGACGTTTATCAATTTCTTCAAGCTTCTTGATATCATCTTCTTTCCATGTACATTTTTTGTTCAAGTCATCAGAAGTTGTTTCATGCGACAGTTCATCATACCACTGACCAAGTTCTGAAAATTCAAATTCTGAAGGAAGAGCTAGTTTTTTTGAATTAAGTTTATCGATTTCATCATCAAGTTGCAAGCCTACTGTTTCACATAACCTAATTAAATCCGTAAAGAACGAAAGTATTGGCGGTTCATAAGTAACTTCATTCTCATTATTAACATAAACCTGACCACAAGAAGTGTCAAAAATATCAACGTTCCTTAAATCTTCAATCATTCCAGAAGTAGCATCCCATAAAAATTGTTGTTTAACGCCATCTTTTTCGTAGGATATTGAACATCCTTGTCTTTGTGGTGTTTCTAACCATACATTGGGAAGTAATAAACCTGGATTTCTCGCACCACATGCATGTTTTAATATTCGGACATAACCAGATTTTCCTGTCCCATTCTGTCCATATATTATAGAAAGGTTTCCACTTCCTAGTTCAAGAGATTTTTTTGGCGCCAAAGCATTGATTCCTTGTATGTTACTTATAGTACAAAGACGAAGAGTTTGGTCAACATTATTTTCTAAGGCATTTAAGGGAAGATTAATTTTATTGCTATTTATTTGATTATCTGTTTCTTCTTTACATAAACCAACAAGTTCATTAATGTCCGAAGCAGTTAAAGTGTCTTTTTGAATGAGCATTCTAGCTGCTTTTTGTAGCCACTTCGGTCGATTCTTTAACCAATTTGCAATATTTTTCAAAGCTCATCACTCCTTAATTTGTATAACGTAAAAGTTCAATACCATTATTTCTCGAGATGCAATACGGCATAATGTATTTTTAAATTTAATTCTTATTACTTGTGGTACAAAATAAAATATAATTTGAATTATTCGAGTGTCAATAATAAAGATTGGAGAGATTATTTTCTTAAACAATTCCCCATCATAATAGAAAAAAATAATTTTTTATGCAATTTAGATTATGGAAGTACCTTCAGGTTCGGGCTTCACAATTTTACATTTTTGCTAATCTTTCGAAATCAGATCTTCACATTTGATGTATCATAATTTCTAAAAATATTATAAAAGCTTAATAAAAGAC
>JAGGZZ010000057.1 GCA_021161765.1 Candidatus Methanophagales archaeon
AGTAGCTCTCCGGGTCAGGGACACGCACATTTTTTATGTCCTCTGCCATATCCAGGCCGGTTAGCAAATCATCGAACATCTTCAGGCACTGTGCAAGCACGACAGGAACGTTGTTCCAGATTGCTTCAGGCTCTATTATCTCGTAATCCTTCCAGTAATTCGTTACCATATCCCTGTTTTTTCCCTCCGCACCCGGTGTGTAGGGTATCCCGGTGATTACGGAGAATGGTTTGGGGGTTCCATAGAAAAGGGAATGATGCCTTTGCAACCTGGCGAAATCACTTTCATTATATGCGCGCTCAAGCCATTCCAATTCACGCAGTCTTGGCGGAAGCCCGGGACCAGGCGCCCATGGTTGAATCCCAATCATAAGCGTGTACATGGCAAAGCTGTGCGCACGTGCTGGTGTATCCAATTTCAGAACGTCTGCATCTTTTGTAAATCTTTCTGTCACCATGCTCTTAAATGCACCGCCGCCAAGCCTCGCATCGTCAAAATTATCCGCCCTTGTGCTCAACACCGCAATGAAGTGCCCAAACTTCTCCTCCTCGTTCACCACATTCCCTTGCGCATCCAACGACAGGAACCCATAATCATGAAGGACGTCTATATATTTTGATGCCATGGCATTCCCTATCGAATGCCGGTAGTTTACCATCGGATTGAAAATGATGTCGCCCTCATTGATCGGCGAATGCGTCCACCTGAAGTACTCTTCTTCGCGGTCGAGATTTTTCATAATCTCGAAGAACGAGAGATTTTTCAGGTCTTCTCTGCTCCGCTTTAAGCTCCGTATCTCCTCTTCTGATAGCTCTATCTGATGATAACTCCTTGTGTTCAGGGGCGAAGTTATCTCGCGGAAGAGCTTATTCTTAAGCGCCTCAAGGCGTTCTAAATTACGCTCTGCCAGTCTCTTCTCCTCCTCTGTGTCGCTTGCCCTTATCTCAAGGTCGAACACTTCCTCCTTCAAGCCCGATAATTTCTTCCTCGCTCTATCCAGTTTCGCCTTTGCATCCGCAGTTGCAGCCGCATTCACATGAGAAAACATTCCCGCTGCCGATTCGTAACTATCTATCTCTCGCTGAACGTCCTTTATCCGGCCCTCGAACCTTTCCAGTTCTCCCCTTTGTGAGTCTATTTTCCCCCTTATGTCTGATATTTTTGCCTCTATCTCTACCAATCTTTGTCTAATCCTCGGTATCTCATCCTCAATGTCATAATACAAAAACAATTTCTCGGTAGGGAATACGCACTCATAGTAACCAAGGGAATCAAACCTGTTTTCATAACCCCTTGCTCTGTTCTGAAGGTCATTGAGGTCGAGCCACTTACCTTTCGTCTCCACCGTTCCACCCGGCAGGAATCCGAGGTCGAGAAGGAACCTTGGTATCGCCCTTTCCAGTTCTTCATCCCGGTTCTGCCCTTGAAGGTCCCTACCAAGAAGGAAGAACAATTTGAATGGATTAGAATAATTCTTGTCATCTATTATGATGTCCTCAGTATGGGACATAAGGAAATGAAGTTCTTTCATCGCACCGAGGGCATTACCTGTCGGAAGCACGGATTCCTTGCTCGAAGGGAGAATACCAATTCCAAACATCACCGGCTCAGACCCAAACTGTTTTGATATCCAGTCGCGTATGTCTATTGCAACATCAAGCAGCATGCTTGACCCCGTTCCCCCGCCGAATGCGCACACCATCAGGATGAAGAAGTCCTTACCCCCTGTTCTGTTCCTCAATTCCGACGCCGCTGAACCTATCGCACTGAATATCCTCTCGCGATGCACGTTATACATCGCCCGACCATATATTCGATGCTGTCCACATCCCGCACCGGCAGCCGAAAGATAAGGGTCAGGGAGCCATCTATTGGTGTTCCGCATCAAAATCGTATCCGGTCTGTTGAGAATTATCTTCTTCCGCTCTTCTACTTCGCTGCATGCGTTCGCAGATGCCTGGTCAGTATCTATGATCAAAAACTCCTCGTTCTTCGGCGCTTTCCCTGCTTTGAACTTCAGCATTCGCAATATATTATTTACGATGATGCCTCCCTGCCCACCAATACCAATTACAATCCTGTTTACCGTATCTTCTCCCTTTTCCATACCTCAATACCATACCTCCTTAATTGCCCAATACCTTGTGGGTCCATATAAATCCTAAACCCTAAATCCGAAATCCTAAACAATACCAAGTTACCAAAATTCCAATGACAAAAACTGCGAAAGCGTTCTTTGGTAAAGCTTTCTTTAGAAAGGGTTGTTTTGAATTTGGAGTTTTGATATTCGAATTTGTTTGGGATTTGGTGCTTAGGATTTGTGATTTTCATGTTTATACCTCCTTCTCTTTCGTTTCGTAATCTTCTACCTTTGTTTTAATACCGCTCATCTCGTCATCGAAATGCTCTATTTCCACCCCGCTCCCTCTTATATCGCTTTCAATCCCGGAAACTGCGCTATCTATGCTTTTTGCTGCTGAACTAAGTCTTCTTGCTTCTTTCTCCCCCTTAAACCACACCACGACACTAAATAATCCAAATAGGACTCCTACTGCTAATATAACATATATCACAGCATGAGAAGCAGAGCCAGATAACGAAGAAAGAATCTTATCCCGGTATTCATTCAACGCAAAAGAGATAACGGCGAATATTACACCGATGACGGGCATAAGAAGAAGCATCTTGTCCACCTTTAACTTTGTCAGCATCACCACTACTTCTATAACCAGCAATATGGCAACAATCAGTATTCCTATACTCAAGGGTTCCATATCTGATACCTCTTTCCTCTTAATATTTATTTATATTAGTTGTTTATTAATTAAGTTTTAAACTAAGTATTTAAATAAGTTATGATACGAGTAGGCGGTTCTCAACTCGGAATGACTATCAACTTGATATCCATTAAAAAGAAAAAGTGAGAAAATTTTATCAAAGAGACATTTTAAATTTAAAGTATGGCTAACATAAAAACATTACATATCATGCCCCAACTCAAGCACTTCCCAAAAGACCTTGACCTCGCACTCGCAATCTTCTTCACCCTTTTATGCATACAAACCTTTCTTTGGAAAAGAAAGCTTTACCAAAGAAATGGAGAAACCTTTTCTTGGAAAGAAAAGGTTTACCAAAAGAAGGAATTAGGATTTTCTTTTAGCACAGGTTTTCTGCGAAGCAAATTTTCCGTAAAGGCTTTTGCGAAGCAAAAGGGTTTTTTGTAAAAAGAAAAAGTGTTTTGGAATTCGATTGTCCCCTGTTCTTATTGTTCTGTCGGTATTCACGATTTCGCTTGCTTTAGGTGCGTATGTAAGAAGAAGCATGATTCCAGAAGAAGATAGATTTTGCGTTGATTTTGGAGCTTTGGTTGAGGCTATGAAAAGAGCAGTAACAATTTAAATACTGGTCCGCCTATGTTTATATTATGCCAGATATAACACTTTCGATATCGGAAGAGGCGTATAAAAAGATGAAAGAGCACAGGGGAATCAGATGGACCGAAGTTATCAGAGATGCTATAATGGGCTATATCCCTCGTTTGGAGGAGGGTAAGCGTGAGATAATGACTGAGGAACTACTCAAAGAGCTCGGGAGTGAATTCGAAAAGGATTTGTCGGAAATAAGCTTTGAAGAAGCTGTGGGATTATATGAGAAGATGAGGAAAAAGGAATGGAAGAGATTTTATACGATACAGGCAGTTTGATCATCAAACCTTTAAAAAAGTTTTAATCCAAACACTTTTCTTTCAAACTTTTAGAAAAAGTTTTACCAATAAACTTTTGAGAAGAGTTTTATCAACAACCTTTTTAAAAAAGTTTAATCAAAAACGCTTCGCAGATTCGCGGAAAGAAACTTAACTGTGCTAAAGAAATCTGTGAAATGGGTGATGGGTAAAGGGTGATGAGTAATGAGTAGAAGGTAAATATGTTTAAATATAGGAGAAAGCGATAGAGTAATAAGTGAAAAAAGAGAAGAGGCAAAATGGATGTTGACAGGATAGAAAGGAAAATGGAAGAAAAGAAAGTTTACATAAAACGAGTTTTTCATGTTAGAGAAATAGGGGTTTTTGGTTCATTTATTAGAGGAGAACAAACCGCAAGCAGTGATATAGACGTTCTTGTTGAATTTGAAAGAGGACACAAGGACTTTTTTAATTATATGAAATTGCGATATTACCTTGAAGAGCTTCTTCAGAGAAAAATTGACCTGGTTATAAAAAATGCAGTTAAACCAAGATTGAGGAAAAGGATTTTTAGCGAGGTTGAATATGTCTGAAC
>JAGGZZ010000084.1 GCA_021161765.1 Candidatus Methanophagales archaeon
ACCCCTTCTCCTAAAAGTAGAAGGGGAATTTCGACTTCCTCTCCTTTTAGGAGAGGATTGAGGTGAGGTAATAAAACACTCTATTTTGCAGATCTCTTTTGAAATAATAATCAGGAGGTCTTATGATTTTTTTGAGACACGACTCAGCTTGCAAAGATGAGTCGGGTCGAAAGATTGAAATTCCATCCCGAGTCGTTCCCTTCGTGGCCGACTCGTGATTTTCACAACCAACAAAAACAAAATGTCATTCCCTCGCAAGAGGGAATCCAGTATTATCCGCATTCTCTGAACTTCATTGCCTGCTATCTGATGAAGTACATGAACACTTTATTCATATATTTACTTAATATACGAAAAAAATTCACCTCTAACTCCTACCTTTGACAGTTGTACTCCATTTTATTTGTTTCAAATCGTGCAAACCCGCATGAATAAAGGGTTTGTTGTTTTGTGTTTTCTGACTAATCGTAAATTGTAGGGACAACTTTATCATATAACAACTTTATTGACAACTATTTTATTGACAAATTAGAAGTCTCAATAGGAATATGTCTTCAAAATATTAGTGGAGATTAAGAATGTTTGTTAAATCTACCCGTTCTAAAGGACACGATTATCTGAAAATAGTTGAAAGCTATCGAGAGAAAGGAAAATCAAAACATAGGACAATAGTTAATCTAGGAAGAGCCGATATCCTGGCAGAATCCGGATTGGAAAATATTATCAAAGGTCTGCAAAAGTATTTGAAGCGAAAAGATGACGAGCAAAATATGATTCGAGATATTTCGACGATTGAAGAAAAATCTCGGATCAATTATGGATATGTTGCTTTTCAGACTTTATGGAACAAATATTCATTGTCGGAACTGCTGAATAAGTTAATTTGTGAGCGAAAAGTTGAGTTTGATTTTATTCAAACAGTGTTTCTGATGGTAGTCAATCAATTGTTGCGTCCTTCTTCCAAATATTATCTGCAAAGAAACCAGGACAGTTATTTATCAGACGAAAAGAATATACCTCTCCATCATTTTTATCGTTCTCTCGATATTTTGGCAGATAATAAACTTGCTATTGAAAATGCTTTATTTTCCAAGAATAGAGACCTTTTCAATATGCAGGTGGACATTGTATTTTATGATGTAACGACCTTCCATTTTGAATCTCAGCTACAAGATGATCTACGGGATTTTGGATTCAGCAAAGCTCATAAATACAATGAAATTCAGGTAGTGTTGGGAATGCTGATCGATTGTGAAGGAAGACCGATCGGTTATGAGCTATATCCTGGGAATACTTTTGATTCCAAAACACTGCTCAGAATTTTAAAGAAATTGAAAACGCAATTTAATTTGAATAAAGTGATCATTGTTGCTGATAAAGGCATCAATTCCAAACTGAATCTCAAGCATATCAAAGATAATGGATTTGATTATATTGTGAGTGCCCGTATCAAAAACATGAAGAAATCAGTTCAGAAGAAAATTTTATTCAAGAAAGATTACCACAGGATCGGGAACAACGATCTTTGTTATTGGCGGGAAGATTTTGATAAAGAAAATAATCTTTTCACCTATAAAGAATTAGATTACACAAATGTGATAAAATATAAAAATGAAAATCAGGTTGAAGATCATAAAAGGAATAAATGGATCCAAGAAGAATTAGTTGAGAAATTAATTTGCACATTTTCTTCCAAACGGGCTCGGAAAGATGCGAAAGATAGAGAGCGAGCTATCGAGAAAGCGATGAAAGTAATTTCTAATAATAACAAATCGGCTGTTTCCGGAAAACGAGGCTACAAGCGTTTTGTGACCGATGATAGAGAAGAATCTGTTAAAGATAATTATCATTTGAAATTAGATGAAGAAAGAATATTGGAAGAATCCAAATTTGATGGATTTTATGCAATCCAATGCAGCGACCTTGCGTTAGACCCTCTCAAGGTGATCGATAATTATCATTATCTTTTCAAGGTCGAAGAATCGTTCCGTATCTTGAAATCTACGATGGAAACCCGTCCTATTTTTCTGTGGACTCCTAAACGTATCAAGGGGCATTTTGTGAGTTGTTTTATTGCTTTCTTGCTGGAGCGTGAACTAGAATTATGTCTGCGAAGAAGAGATGTAGATTTTTCAACAGAAAGAATTAAAGAAGCATTGAATAAAATGGAGTTTAGCGAGATAGAGATAGAAGGTCAGAAATATTTTCTTAAAGGAAAACATAACACCCTGGCTTCAAAGATATTTGCTATTCTGAGAATCAAGCAACCATTGAACCTGATGTCAAATGAACAAACAACAGAATATATGGCAAAATTCAAAAATTAATCGCTGAATAAAAGCAAATATATTTCAGTTGTAGGGACAATTTTCGCAACTTTGAAAATTGAAATGCCCTGTTTATACATGTTTGACTATGGTTAGCTGTCAAAGGTAGGATATATTTACTTAATATACGAAAAAAATTCACCTCTAACCTGTCTATTTATCTTAATTTTCTTAAACCGACCTCATCCCCTAACCCCTTCTCCTAAAAGTAGAAGGGGAA
>JAGGZZ010000265.1 GCA_021161765.1 Candidatus Methanophagales archaeon
GTGATAACATAAAAGTCGGCGATGAGGTAGCTATTGGGCTTCAGTTTAAGAACCCTTTTAAGCAGGCGATACCTCTCCAGATTGTGGACCGGAACGTCTTTGGGAATAACGGGTTGGACATAAAATGCCTTGAATATACGCTGCCCGCAAACGAAGAGTCGGTAATTGCGTACAGCGACCCGATAGTGCCTTTTAAACCCGGTAATTACTCCCTGGACGCGGCAAAGGTAACTTACACCAATCCCGAAACGGGCAAGCGCGAAACGGTTGAATCAAACACGCTGGACATTCAAGTGAACGCCAATAACAGCCAGCCGCCGGGTCAGCAGGCACAGGGCATTACCACCATTTATCAATGTAATGGCACTAATATCCGTTCCACTTCTTATTCGTCCTCCGGTAGCTCCTTCAATATCCAGATTGGCCGTTCCAGCTATGGCAATGAACAACAGCAATCAGGCGGTCAGCAGCACGAGAGCGTAGAAAAGCGAGTGACGAACAATCAAATCAGTCAGAATACAGGTCAATTGAAAAAAGAGCTGGAAAAGGAGATGCAACAGCAGAAGGAGCAAGAAGAGCGAATACGGAAACAACTTGCCGAAAACCCCGATTTCCAGAAATACGATAAACAATTAAGGAATGCCGGGTTTAATCAGACACCGGCTTCTTTTAATCGGATTTCCCAAAACCATACGCAGATAACTGCGCCTTACAGGAATGAAAGCACAGGTGCAGAAAGAAGAATCAAAGCGGATTATATCAACGGAACTATTCAGAAGGTTACTTTAGAAAGCACACCCGAGCAGAAAGAAGAGAGCGGCAATCCCTGGTGGCTACTGCTTCTGATTCCCTTCGCAGGAGCCATTGCAACCGGGTGGTTTATTTTCGATAAATATCTTAAAAAAACAGGGCGACAAGAGACACAGCCACAGCCCCTCACCGTGGAGCCGGTACAACGCGTTGACCACGTGGGCGAGGCAAGAAGAATGATTGAAGAAGCAGAGAACTTATTCAGGAACGGCAGCGAGAAGGACGCATACGAGAAGATATCAAAGGCAATTCGTTTTTATTTCTCTTATAAACTCGGTATCGAGAGAGAATTGTTAAACAGCGAGTTGATGAATGCTCTGAAAGGGAAGGCAGATGCAGGTACATGTTCAAGGGTAAATGAATGCCTGGATTTGTGTGGAATGGTTGAATTCGCAAAGTATAAAACCAACCAGGATGATTTTAATAAAATAGTAGAGATAGCTAAGGGGCTGATAGTATGACCAGCACGGTTATGGGGGAAGAGGTAAGGATAGTGGAAAAAGAAGGTGTGAAGCATAAAAATCCGATTGTGGTAGAGGGCTTGCCGGACGTGGGTCTGGTAGGAACGATTGCCGCGTCTTATATCGTGGAGCGCATGGGATATAAGGAGATAGGCTATATCGAATCTGATTTGTTTCCCCCTGTTATGGTGGTGCACGAGGGGGAATCGAAAAATCCATTGCGGATATACGGTGATGAAGGCGTAGTGGTGGTGCTATCAGAAGTCGCGATACCGGTAGGTGCGGTTTATCCGTTGACTGAGGCTTTAGCTGACTGGGTCAAAGAAATAGACAGTAAATTGGTCATTTCGATGACCGGACTACCCGCGACGAACAGGATAGATATAGAGAAGCCAGAGGTGTTTGCCGTGGGGAACAGTGAAGAAGCGTTAAACGAGCTGAAGGATAGGCAGATGGAACTGCTGGAGGAAGGCTTTATCGCAGGTCCTTATGCTGTAATGCTGCGGGAATGCAGCAAGAGGAAAATGAGTGCAATTTCGCTGCTCGCCCAGTGCTTCCCCGTGTATCCCGACCCGGGTGCCGCAGCATCGGTAATTGAGTCGCTTGATAAGTTTTTAAAACTGGGCATAGACGTAAAGGAGTTATTAGAAAAAGGAGAAGAGATAAAACTAAAAGCTCGCGACCTTATGCGGCAAACAGCACTATCAGCACCAAAAATGCAGAAAGGCGTGGAGCAGGATATGCCTATCATGTATCGTTAGTTTTTTGATAAAACTTTTTAGAAAAAAGTTTTTAAAATAAATAAGATAGGGAGTGGAAGAAGAAAGAAGGCATAGAGATGGGAATAGAAAGAAGGATAATAAGGACGACATGGAGATATGATGGCTGTTTAGAGCCGTTATACGAAGTGGAAGACAAAGAAGATGAGATATTGGTTACCTTTGACCTGCCACGGGTAAGGAAAGAAAACGTGGAGATAAACACAACAGAAGATACAATAGAAGTGATAGCGAGGATGAGCGATGCCGTTTGCTGGGAGAGATGGAGCGGGATTCAGAAAAGGATAAGTTTTCAGGCATTCAGGAAACAAATAAGGTTGCCAGAACTCGTAGACCCCGAAAAAGTATCCGCTTCGTTTAAAAACGGCATTCTCAGGATAAATCTGCCCAAGGCGAGAAAGAAGGTGTTTGTACCGATAGAATAAAAGGTGAACCTGTGCGGGAGAGCAGCAAGAAAAAGTAAATTATAGACACAGATTAACGCAGATGATAATATAGCGGTCTGGCGGTTTAGCGGTTTGGTCAAAGGGACTGAGCCGCTAACGAGCTAAACCTCTAAACTCGCTTAATCTGTGTAAATCCGTGTCTTAAATAGAAGGAAGCTACACGTTATATACAAGAACAAATGGGAGAAGAGGAAGAAGACAAATTTGGCGATGACCTGATCAAACCGACTTCGTTCTATTCCGCAGAGCACGAGAAGACGAAACTGAATTGGTTCTGCTACGAAGCAGCTTTGAGTTTCGAGTTTGAGATTCAACACAAGCTGGGAGAAAGATTGAAGCGATATGGGATTTACGAAGAGCAGATAGCGGATTTCTCCATTTATCTCGCGAAGCAGATGAAGGACCTTATTAGGGCACTATCTAAAAATCAAGTGATTTATCACCGCGGAGATCGCCGAGTACGCAGAGTTTTAAGACGTTTTCAATCATTGTTTATGTTTTCTGGTGGTATATAAAGTATAACTTCTACCCATTTAGGACGCAGATTTACATGGATTTACGCAACACTTTTTCTTTTTCAAAAAAAAGAAAACCTGTGCTAAAAGAAAAACAGATTTCTTTGGTAAAGCTTTCTTTCCGCGAAGTTGCGAAGCGTTTTTGATCAAACTTTCCTAAAGTTTGAAAGGAGAGCCGTATACGGGAAATCCGTACGTGCGGTTCGATGGAGGGACGGAGGTCTAAAGACCTCCTCCTACTCTACTGTGGGCAGAGCCCCCTTAGCGTTAATCTGCATCCTCTGTTTTCTTGCGAAAATCTGTGTAATCTTGTGGTTACTATGGACTCACCACCATCTCTACCACTTCTTGTGCCGCCTTGGCATTCATCAGATAATCATCCACTGTTGCGATTAGCGACCCTATTTTTTCGGCTTCAAAATATGTCGCCACATGGTTTTCCTTTATCACGGTCTTCATATTGTTCATATTGTCCGGTATTAACGACTTTGCTACCAAATCCGCCGTTGCCCCGCTTATCGCGATTTTTGCTTTTATTTTCATTTTAATTGTATATAGAGTATAACCCCCTTCTATTTGAGACACGGATTTACACGGATTTACACAGATTTTTTCTTTCTTTTGTTGGACTGGGCTAACGGCATTGCTCTTTTTATCAGTGTTAATCTGCGTTAATCTGTGTCTATAATTTATTTTTTAAGACTAAATTTAAATTTAAATTTAATCCACGCTTAAAATAAATTATGAAAACGATTTTATTGGCAGGCGGGTATGCAAAGAGGTTGTGGCCACTGACAACGGACCGCCCCAAATCGTTGCTTCCCATAGCGGGTAAGCCAATAATCGAGTATATCCTGGACGGAATGGAGCACATAGGAGAAATAGAGGTGGTATTTCTATCCACGAACCGCAAGTTTGAAACAAAGTTCAAGGACTGGCTCGAGAACTACCGAAGTAGTAAAGAAATTAGACTGGTGATTGAAGAAACCCGAACTGAAGAGGACAAATTGGGTTCAATTAGAGCGTTAAATTTTTTGATTGCGCATCATGGACTCAATGAGGATTTGTTAATCATAGGTAGTGACAATCTATTTGACTTTGACTTAAAAGAATTGATAGCGTTTTACAGGACTAAAAAGAAAACCGTAGTGCTTTTATATGATATGAAGGATAAGGAGCGAGTAAGGGGGAAATACGGTGCTTTGGAAATAGATAGTGATTTAAAGATTATCGATTCAGAAGAAAAACCCGAGAACCCCAGGTCAACATTAATCTCTACTGCCTGTTATATATTCACAAAGGAAGATTTAGCGTTGATTGACGATTATCTGGCGGCGGGGAATAACCCGGATGCCATCGGATTTTTTGTGTCCTGGTTGTGTAAAAGGAGTGCCCTATATGGTCTCGTTCATAGCGGGCTCTGGTTTGACATAGGCAGCTTTGATGATTACGAGCGTGCAAATGCGGTTTATAGATGGATAAACCGAGAGAGGAGCTTATAAATCTATCCAAATCCGCGTTCAAAAGTAAAGTAAAATTCTATCTGAATTAAGAAGCGATACAACAGAGTCTGGACAAAAGAAGCTATGGACCACATAAGGTATCATCAGGTTGATAAATATGAAATTGAAGAAGCATTAAGTGGGAAAGGGTATGAGAGGAAAATACCGAAAAAACGATACATAATATTGGGGGACTCACATGGTCGAATCCCTTTGGTTATTTTCGATTTAATTAGAAGTAGTGATTATGAGCTAATATCTGCGTACGATGCACCTGATAAGATGAAAAAGTTATATAAAAGGAGAATAAAGAAATAATTATGCATCTAAAAGAAGAGCTGAAGCCAAAGGATTTAATGAAGGATAATTGGGAAGAGGGCTGGATAGAAGTGGAGGGAGAAATAGGAGAGGTAACCCGTTGTCCAAGGTGTGGGTCGAGGATAGAGAGAAAGAAAGGAGATATTGATTTCCTGGATGGGAAAATTACAGTTCATGGTTTTGAGCAGATGCAATGTACTAAATGTGGATTTATATTCATGAATTCCGAGCAAGCTCAGTTATATGAGGATTTGTATAAACATTTTATCAAAATCCACGAAGAGAAAACCGATATCCAGAGCAGTCTATGTAATATCAGGTGAAATATCATGTTCGACTACGTGGTGGTTGTGGTCAGTGACGATTCAGAAGTGGCAAGATTGAAGCTTTCTGACCCAAGAAAGGATGTCCTTCTCGACTCTATCTTTGTGCCTGTTCCCGAA
>JAGGZZ010000071.1 GCA_021161765.1 Candidatus Methanophagales archaeon
AAGCAATATTATCCAAATATTCCACACATTATTATTTTTGATTGCGAGTCGCACTGGTCTGCTACGAGCATCACGGAAAGTGATTTTGAAAATATTTTGTATGCCCAAAAAGATGGAGCTATGTTTAAACCTACATATAGTCTAGCAGGAAAACTTATTGGGCTAGGATCTTCCGAATCTGCCTATGATGGAGTATTTTATAAGAAGAACGAGAAAGAGAATTATTCATGTTTGTCTGGAGTTGCAACTATTTTTGCAGGTTACATCACCAAATATGTAAAAACCAATTCCTTAATTACTAAGGAATCCAGAACTGTCTTTTTTAGGAATCCTAATGCTGATTTAGATATAGAAGAGGATATTTTAAGTTCTTTGGGAATGGAAATCTATAAAATAAAGGAGATAAGAAATGAACGAGGAAAATATTAAAAGGTTGTTATCGCTAGTATTGGTAGGAATAATGATGGTTTTGGTATTTGTAGCGCTTTCTATACCAATTGGTGCGATAGGAACGCAAAATGGAGATTATAATGTGATGGAAGTGGGTGAGCCTAATATAGTGCTTATAGGTCAAATGCTAAGATTTCAGGAAGATGATCTTGGTCATTATATCGTGGGGTTATATCCAGAAGAAATAGAAGGACTTATTTGTGGCTACGCTACTGAAGATTACAATACTACATACTATCTAGAAAATGAGGGTCGATATTGTGTAGACAGGAATGAAAATGGAGAATTTGATCCGGGTGAGACAGTTTTGTTGGCAGATACGCCAATAATGTATTTGAAGATTACAGCTGAAGGAATTCCTGTAAGCACGATAGAACAAGGTACTAATTTTATGATATATCTTTCGACAAATTTGGATAATTATGATAGTGTTAATCTAAAGGTAATAGATCCTGGTGGATATTTACTAAAAATAGATCCAACAAATCATAGCCAAATATTCGGTAATTTAACCGTAGAAATTGTCAAGGATATGCTTGTCTACACGAAGGATTGGAAAATAGGCACATATCAGATTTGGATCGATACAAACAAAGAAAGAGCACAGGGATTAGATTTTTCGAGTAACAAAACGACATTAACAATACAAAAGGCAGATATTACCATCAATGCAGAAAAAACTGAATTAGCTAAATTAGAATGGGATAAATTGACTGTAAAGGGCATATCTAATCATAATATAACAATTGACAGTTCAGACCCAGCACATACGATATTTCCAATTGGGATTGAAGATAACCCATTTTTCTTTTCCATTCCATTCAATGATACGATAGATGCTGATGGCGTTAGAACATATGTTGTCTATTTTAACGATACGGGTGCGTATACGATCAAGGTTACAGACACTGATACTGGGTTAGAGGATACCGTAGATATAACTGTTTCTGGAGAGACATTTGACACCGGCTCTCCCGCCAATCCATATCCCGCCATTTCCGGTACGCACAACGGCACAATCACGCCCTCGTATAACCTCAGCGTTAGCAAGCTTTACACGTATCCCTGCTCAGGCACTGGCGGGCATACGGAATATGCGAGAATATGGAACTCCACGTTAGGTGTAAACGCAACTTGGAACGGTTACGTCGGCGACTGGCACAACATCACCTTTAATGAACCCATCACGTTATTCGCCGAAAAAACGTATTACTATGAAATAAGAACAGGCTCTTATCCGCAAATCATTCACACTGATGAATGGGAAGCGAAAGGAGGAATGGGAATAATTAACTGCACTTCGTTTGTAGACGCCAATGGTAAAATTTACGCCAACTGGATACCCGCTATTAGGCTGTGGGCGGGATAAAAAGTTTAGAGAAAAAGTTGTAAATGACCGAAAAAAAAGTAGGCATTGCCGATACCACGTTTGCACGATACGATATGGGTGGAGCGGCAATAGACGAACTAAGGAAAAACGCATCGCTGAAGATAGAGCGGTACACCGTCCCGGGTATGAAAGACTTACCCGTGGCATCGAAGAAGCTGATAGAGGATAAAGGCTGCGACATCGTAATGGCATTTGCTATGCCCGGGCCAGAGGTTATAGACAAACAATGCGCACACGAAGCCTCACTCGGAATTATAGCTGCTCAACTGCTCACTTCCCGGCACATAATCGAGGTCTTTGTACACGAAGACGAAGTAGAGCATGATAAAGAACTGGCATTGCTCGCGGACCGCCGTGCGCGCGAACATGCACAAAACGTGCTGAAACTGCTCTTCAAACCGCAAGAGCTGGAACGTGAAGCAGGAATGGGTAAACGAGAAGGGTTTGAAGATGCAGGTCCGCTAAGATAAGTTATGATATACTTGAGATATTTATTCAGATAACCACAAGATTACACAGATTTTCACAAGAGAAAGGATAATATTGCTCTATCCCAGCACATTACTAATTACTTTACCACTTGTTAATCCCCTTTCTTGCCGTATATAAAGTGTAACTTCCTTCTATTTAAGACACTGATTTACACTGATTTACGCGGATTTATTTAAGTTTAACATTGTTGATTTATATTATCTGTGTCAATCTGCGTTAATCTGTGTCTATAATTTATTTTTTCTTGTGTTAATCTTGTGAAATCTCGTGGTTTTTTACATCTGCTATACAAATTATGATTGAGCAGATACAATCTCCTTTATCTTCTCCTCGCCTTCTTTCGGACCGCGCATAATTAACAAATCGCCTTTCTTTATCACCGCATCCCCTGCTGGATTATACACCCACCTGCCGTCTTTTCTACGAATTGCCAGTATGAACATTCCTGTTCGAGTCTCTATATTCAACTCCTTCAGCGTCTTTCTGTGTATGTCCTTATTTTTAGCATCCAGTTTCAAGATCACCTCATCGGATTCTTTTATAGAAGCCGAGAAAACCGGGTGCAACTGAATATCGCGAAGCACCACGTCGGCAATCTCATACGCCGCATCGGATATTATTTCAGAAGAAATAGCAACGTGCAGCAAGCCGCGGAGTTCATCAAAATTACTCCTGTTCGTTATCCCTCGCGCCGCCTCCATCACCAAAATCTCCAGCTCATCCTTCATCCTATCCATAGATTCTTCCAAATCGCCTACTTCCTCCGCTATTTCTTTGCTGCCAAACATGACTGCGGAATAAGAAAGACCAACCGTCAACTCCGACATGTTTTTCATATTTGCGATGAGGTCCGCTATTTCTTCTGTTATCCTTTTCCTCTTTATACCTTCCCCTCTTGCGACCTCCTTCTCTTTTCTCCCCCTATATTCCTCCCCCGTTGCTATTTTGCAGAAAATCGGAGTTCCTTCGGTAGGACCAGAAGAGATAATCAAGTCGCCTTCCTTTAACCGCTCGTTTTCATCAGGCGAATATATCCATTTAGCCCCTCTTTTTATTGCCAGTACACTCATCCCCGTCTCAGTCTCGAGCTTTAATTCCTTTAACGTCTTATCTCGTAACTCTGAGGGGGGCTTTATTCTCACGTTTATTACTGCCTCTTCAAAATCCTCACGGTCAAGATAATGGCTTATATCTACCGATTCTGCTATCTTTGCGATGTCTCCTGCAGCATTGGATATCTTCTCTGCCGCAGACGCCATTTGCAGTATCGCGGTGAATCCAATCGCATCTTCGGGGTTCCTCGTGCCCAACATTATCGCTATTCTCAGTTTATACAACAGAGAATGCATCTGCTCCTCTAATTTAAATACCTCTTTCGCTATTTCGGGGTTGCTATACAGAACTGCCGAATATGCGAGGTCTAACATTGAGCCCGAGAGGTCCTTCATGTCCACGAGTACATCTTTTACATTAAAAGCTTCTGTTTCCGTCATATCCTCCTCTCTAACCCTCTCTTCGCACGCATATGAATTTGCTATATATAAACTATAATGTTTCTTTGATAACTATTTAAGACACAGATTTACACTGATTTACGCAACACTTTTTCTTTTTCAAAAAACACTTTCTTTCTAAAGAAAGAACCTGTGCTAAGAAAGTATAGTTCTTTTGGTAAAGCTTTTCTTTAAGCCCTTACAGGGCGCTTGGGGGGTCGTGGGATGGAACCCCACATAAGAGAGGTTTGTGCTAATCTGTGTCTGTAATTTATTTATTGTAATGATGAACTCATACCCTTAACGAAATGATATTATCCTACCCGAGCGAGCGCATAGCGAGAAAGAAACTTGAGGAATTGAGAAGAAGGATAAAAGAGAAGGAGACGATACTTGTCGCTTTCTCTGGTGGTGTTGACAGCGGTTTTCTGTTGTCGGTTGCTCACGAAGCGCAGGCTGAAAACGTCCTGGCGGTAACGATAGATAGTGAACTGTTTCCGAAAAGGGAATTAGAACATGTAAAAGGGTTTTTAAACCATGCCGGCATCGCTTACAAGATAGTACCGTCCTATCCACTGAGAAACGAAAATTTTGCCATGAATCCTTATAACAGGTGCTATTATTGTAAAAAGTTCTTTTCGCAGATACTGAAGGCCGTTGCGGCTGAAGAGGGAATAACAACAATCGCTGAAGGCGTTACACTTTCCGATTTTGACGAATACCGTCCCGGCATTGCTGCATCCGAAGAGGAAGGGATATGGCACCCTATGGCTGAAGTGGGCATAACGAAACCTGAGGTAAGGCAAATGGCGAAAGAGATGGGCTTACCCTTTTGGGATAAGCCCTCAAATTCTTGTTTGGCGACGAGGATAGAATATGGTGAGCGGATAACGGCAGATAAGCTTGAGATGATAGCTGCGGCAGAGAATTTCTTAATGGATAACAACAGCTTCAGGCAAGTCCGGGTTAGATTACATCGTGGAGCAATAGCGAGGATAGAGGTAGATAAGCACGAACTAAAACGATTTTTCAATACCGAAACGCGTGATAACATCGTTAAGGGACTGAAAAAGCTCGGATTCAATTACGTCTCTATTGACCTCGAAGGGTACAGAAGTGGAAGCATGGGGGAAAATAGCAAGCATCAAGCACCAAATTACAAATATGGGCATTCCGAAAATTATTAACCCCTCAGATCACACATCGTGGGCTCTGCCCACACTCCCCGCAAACCCTGAAAGGGTTTATTTCACGAGAGAAGAATAATAGATTTTAGTTTTCCGTGTTTCATTGACGATTTTACCCCCTGTTAACCCGTATTTCTTGTGTTAATCGTGTGGAATCTCGTGGTTCATTATTTGCAATTTATTTATTTTATTTATTTTATTTATATGACGCAAACCTTTTAGCTTTTAATGGAGATAGGTGGATGCATGAAAAGTACAAAAAAGCTCAAACCGATCGCAGCTATTGTCGGTGCAGGTCGGACTAAGTTTGGTGAACTCTGGTATAAGAATCCTGAAGAACTGCTGACCGAAGCAGGGATAAAAGCGATGGAATCGGTTGATTACGGCTTGAGGCGTAAAGACATCCAGGCATGCTATTTCGGCAGTTTTCTTTATCAAGTTACCAATAAGCTTGCGCTCCTGCCCGGGTACATGGCGCGGGAACTGGGTATGAACATTCCCATGAGCAATACGGAAGCAGCTTGCGGCTCCGGGGGTTCAGCACTCTACAACGCATGTCTCGGTATTCAGGCAGGCGAGTACGATGTTGTCCTGGTGGGCGGATTTGAAAAGATGACCGACCGCTCGGAAAAAATCCTTGACGACCTGATGTTTGCAGGCGACTCACACGAATTTGATGCTGGCTACACCTTTGCGGGTCTGTATGCCACTATGATGGCAAGGTACATCCATGATTACGGTGATGCGGACGGCGGCGTCAAATGCCGTGAAGCCCTTGCTTTCGTCACGTGTAAAAATCATCATCATGCCATTGGCAACAAGTATGCCCAGTTCAGAAGAGAGTTTACGGTAGATGACGTGCTCAATTCGCCCTTAGTTGCGGACCCCATTCGCATGCTGCACTGCTCGCCTGTTTCAGACGGTGCAGTAGCACTCGTGGTCGTCAGCCCCGAGGTGGCGAGGAAATACACAGACACGCCTATCTACGTGGTGGGTAGCCAGCAAGCCACGGATGACGTCTCCATCAGCAGCCGGGAGGGCCTCACGGGAATCAAAGCGACAAGACTGGCAACGGAGCAGGTTTTGAAAAGAACGGGCATGACGATGCGAGATATTCAGATTGCTGAGGTTCACGACTGTTTCACGATAGAGGAAACCTTCTTTCT
>JAGGZZ010000176.1 GCA_021161765.1 Candidatus Methanophagales archaeon
ATTGCCGTAAACGCGGTTGGGTACTGCCATCCTGCGGTTGTGAATGCAATAAAAGAGCAAGCGGGGAAGCTCATGCACACCTCGAACTTGTATTACACGGAACCGCAGGTGGAGCTTGCAGAGAAGCTTTCGGGGATAACCGGTATGGACAAGGCCTTTTTCTGTAATTCGGGTGCGGAGAGTATAGAAGCGGCATTGAAGCTTGCGTGTAAAGCGACATCTGGGAAGCGTAAGTTCATAGCTGCGGAAGGCAGTTTTCACGGTAGAACACTCGGGTCGTTAAGCATAACGTTTGGAACCAAATTACGAGGTGTATTTGAGCCTTTGCTGCTGGACGGCGTGGAATTTGTGCCATACAACGATGCCGATGCAATTAGAAAGGCAATAGCTAATGACACTGCTGCGGTTATATTAGAACCCATCCAGGGAGAAACAGGAATAGTAGTTCCTTCTGCGGGGTATTTGAAAGAGGTACGGGAAATATGCAGTGAGAAGGGCGTCTTGCTGATTTTGGATGAAATACAAACGGGCTTTGGCCGTACCGGTAAATGGTTTTGCAAGGAGCACGAAGGCATAGAGCCAGATATAATGACCGTAGCGAAAGCGCTGGGTGCGGGTTTTCCAATAGGTGCAATGCTCGCAAAAGAGGGCATAGAATTTAAAGCCAGCGAGCACGGGTCGACTTTTGGCGGCAATCCACTGGCGTGTGCAGCGGCGAGGGCGTCTATAAAGGTGATAGAGGAGGAAGGGTTGGTAGAAAAATCACGCGAGCTGGGTGCGTATTTCATGGATAAGGTTCGTGACGTGGGGCTGTATTCTAACCCGGTAGTGAAGGAGATAAGAGGAAAAGGGCTGATGATCGGGATAGAATTAACGAAGCCCTGTGGTGAAGTAGCAGGCAAGGCGATTGAACAAGGGATTTTAGTAAATTGCACTTCTGATACCGTGATACGGTTGGTGCCACCGCTGGTTATAAGTAAAGAGCAGATAGACCGGGTGATTTCGGTTCTGTGCGACCTCACAAGAAAATAAATTATAGACACAGATTAACGCAGATTAACACAGATGATAAAAATCAACACTGTCAAACGTAAATAAGTCTGCGTCCGTGTAAATCCGTGTAAATCTGCGTCTTAAATAGAGGAAAGTTATACTTTATTTCCCGTAATACACTTTCCTCACGGGCCACGATATTTCAATCCCTTCTTCATCGTATCGCTTCTTCAACGCTTTTATAAATTCATGTATGACAATATATTTAGCTGCGGGTTCCTCCACACGCAAGATAATCGAGAAATTGATGTTCGAGTCGCCAAACGTATGATACCTGATGAAAGGTTCAAAGGTTTTAACCGCTCCCGGGACGGTATCCAGTATCTGCTTCGCTACGTCAATCGTGACCCGCTCCACCTTTTCCAAATCCGACCCGTAAGCAACGCCACATTGGATTACCGCGGACATCTCCAGCACCGGCAACGAATAATTTGTGATTACACTTTCCGCGAGTTTTGAATTTGGAACGATGACAAGCGTATTTGGCAGGGTCCTTATCCTCGTGGACCGCCAGCCTATATCTTCAACAAAACCTGAAGTTCCTCCCTCTATCGCTATATAATCTCCAAAATTTATTGGCCGGTCAGAGATAATATGTAATCCCGCGAAGAGATTTGAAAGCGTGTTTTGTAGAGCCAGCCCAACTGCTAAACCACCCAACCCAAAAGCCGCAAGTAAAGGGCTTATTTCTATCTTAAAATGGTCAAGAATCATTAAAAAAGCCATTAGATAAATAACTATCGCAACTACGTTGCCCATCAATTTCGGCATCTTCTCATATTTCTTCTGCACCCTCAACCAGTGACTTACCAGCACGCCCAAAATTCGTGATACAATCAGAGACAGCAGCAATATGCTACCGACGAAAAATATCCCATCTATCTCCGCGGAATACTTTTCGAGGTCAGATAGAGATCTCAATGCGAAATACAAACCAGCAAACATGATGAAAATGCGCACCGGTTTTGTAACTATTTTCAAGAAGATGTCATCAATATCGGTCTTTGTTCGAGCAGCAAGCCCTCCCACGTATTTCACCAGGATAAAATGAACTATCTTGGCAAGAAGAAGGAAACTTATCAAAATTAAGAAGAAGTGAAAATATTCATGATGAATCAAACTTTGCACTGTCGCTGTCTCTATTACCGCCATGCTTTTATATTTGTTTGTGTATATATTGTGTAATAGATATAAATGTATTTGCTCAATATCTTGTGGGTAAAATTCTAAGCACTAAATTCTAAATCCTAAACAAACACTAACATCTAAACTCAAAATTCAAAACAAACCTTTCTTTCAAAAAGAAAGCTTTACCAAAGAACTAATGTTTTTGCGAAGCAAAAAAGTTTGTAGTAATCACGACGAACGATGTCTCCAACGCGGTCATTAACACTCGACCTGCACGTGCACACGAATTACTCGCATGATGGCTGTGATTCGGTTGACAAGATAGTAGATAGTGCGATATCGAAAAATCTCGATGGTATCGCAATCTGTGACCACGACACGATGAACGGTTCGTATGCGGCACAGAAATACGTCGCAGATAACGAGTTGGGTCTGATTATTATCCCGGGTATAGAAGTAACGACTGCAAAAGGGCATTTAATCGTGCTCGGCATGGAAGAAGGGATAGAGAAGGGATTATCGCCAGAGGAAACGATACGAATAGCAAGGCAGAAAGAGAAGAAGAAGGAGAACAAAGGCACGGTTGTAATTATTGCTCCGCATCCTTACCATCCGTTCCGTCACAGCATTGGCGACCTTTGCGTGCATTCCGAATTGGACATAGATGCAATAGAAATATTCAATTCCCGGTATTTCTCCGGCGTTGCGAACGAAATAGCGAGAAGAAAGGCAGCTCGTAGAAACATCACCGCCGTTGCAGGAAGCGATGCGCATTCTGCGGAATGCGTTGGTCTTGCGACGGTCGAAGTTGATGTAGAAATAGAGCAGCAATCCGAACAAAAAATGCTGCTGGACGCAACACTGAGCGGGATAAAAGAGGGGAAGGTAAAGATAAAGAGCTGTGAGAAAACACCTTTTTGGACGTATTTCAAGCAATTATTTTTTTCAACTCTTCTGCCGTATTAATATTTGTGAACGTCTTTAAACCAGGGTCTATGTCCCTTATTCTCGCTACGGGTAAGAAATAAACATTTTGGAGTTGCAATAAGATATCGGAAATTTTCCCCACCCCCTTTCTCACCTCCTCTTTTATCGCTGCCAGCATCGGCTCATTTTGGTACACCGCATGCAAAGGCTCTAACATCCCGTTTCCCCATTTCGGTACTGCTGCATCGTATCCCGCCGAAGAAGCGATTTCGAACAGAAATTTTGCAACAGCGGGGTCTACAAAAGGCATATCGCAGCCGATGACGATGGAATAAGAAAAGGAAGCCCTTTCTAAACCCGATAGGAAACCTGCAAGCGGACCCGCGCCCTCCGAAGAATCAAAGACAAAAACGATTTTATTGCTATATTCGATTATTTCTTTTATTCTCCTCCCCTGCTCCTCGTCTCGTGCTGCCACTATTATCTCCTCGGTCACGCTCGATATTCGGTCAATAGCGTGCTGTATGAGCGGCTTATTGTTTAAGGTAATGAAGCATTTATCGAGGGGATAAAATCTCTGGCTTTTGCCACCTGCCAGGATGAGTGCCGTCTTTTTCGTTTCCATAACACTTTTTCCTTTTGTAGAGGCTGTCCCCCAATTAATTATCAACATGGACACTCAAAGTTAATTACTACGTGACCACGTAAAAAGTTCCCTACTTTAGATGCCGAATTAGCTACTAACGTCCGAGTTGTACTGATGATCGGCATATTCCTCTCCAACTTACCCCAGATTACCTTCAGATTGCGCGCTGTACAGACCAGATTAATTCCTTCTATCGAGACGTTTTCACGGATAAATCTGAGCAATTGGACAAAATAGACGTCTAAAGCAGCGCCGATTTTATTTTGGATTGTCAATGCCCAGCTTCACTGCCAAAAAGATGGCGAGTTCTAAGAAGAACCGCAATCCGCCGAATTTGTATCTGTCATAACTAAAATCATCCAAATCCTCCCCCGAAAAGGAGAAGAAGTCCGTGATCTCTTCTTCCATCTTATTCGTCCCCACAAATCAAATTATATTAGCAAAACGCTATATATAAACAATCTCCATGGAAAATATTTGTGGAAATGAGATTATGTGTTCGATAAAAAGAAACCAGGTGAAATTTTAAATAAATAACTTGACAGATGCTCCAAAGCGTCTTTAAAGCTCATATCGGGCAGTTCCGCGTACATGCATTGAACGAGATTATAAACCCTCACCACGAATCAAAAACAGGTTTCCCATCGTCCCTTGCCAAATACACCTTTTAAATTCGTAGATAGTGAGATGTAATTGCGATCCCCGCACCGCTTCACCGTTAATAAGACGTCCTGTATATTCGGCAAAATTTAAATATTTTAACGACTAAAGTAGGTAACTATGAGAGAAGAGAAGATCCTGGAGATTTTGGAAGATTGGAACTTCTGGAAGAGGAAATTAGATACGGGTGTGGAAAGAGGAGAATATCTGGAAAGGGCAAAAACTTTTCTTGAAACAGACATGGTGTTAGCTATAATGGGCATTAGAAGAGCCGGAAAATCTTTTATAATGCGGCAAGTAGCAAAAGACTTAATTGCTAACGGAATGAGCCCCAATGAAACTGTAATAGTAAATTTTGAGGACAGCAGGTTTACAGATCGCTCTGTTCATGTTCTTGATCAAATTTTTGAAACCTATTTACAGTATTTGGACCCAGAACACAAACCCTGTATTCTCCTGGACGAGATTCATCTTATAGACAATTGGGAGAGATGGGTAAGAACCATTAACGAACTCGATAAGGCAAAAGTAATTGTTTCGGGTTCTAATGCTCAGTTATTGAGTGGAGAACTGGCAACAGTATTGACAGGGAGGCATCTGGACCTGTTTGTTTTTCCAGTATGTTTCGAGGAATTTTTGAGGTTCCGGTCTCTTGAAATTAACGATAAGCTGGACATGATACACAAAAAAATTGATATCAAAAATGCTTTTTTAATATTTTTTATCAGCAAGTTCTCTTTCTCGGTTAAAAATCAGCAAAAAGCTCCAAGGAAGGTTTACTCCATAGACGTGGGGCTAAGCAATGCAGTAGGCTTTAGATTTAGTAAAAATATCGGGAAAATTGCAGAGAACATTGTCGCGGTCGAGTTGAAAAGGAAACAGAGCAGGGATCTCCTAACAGAAATTTACTACTGGAAAGACTACCAGCAAAACGAAGTAGATTTTGTTATTAAAGAAGGTTTGAAGATAAAAGGGCTGGTTCAGGTCTGCTGGGATATTAGCAGCGTAGAAACCAGAAAAAGGGAAACAAGGGCTTTGCTAAAGGCAAGCAAGGAACTAAAATGTAATAATTTACTTATAATCACAGGAGAGTACGAAGACGAGGAAAAGGTCAGGAACAAAAAAATACTTTATACCCCTCTATGGAAATGGCTGCTTATTGATAAAATTTATTGAGAAAGCAGAAAGTTTGAAGTCTGCCCCCTTATTCGTAAAGCTCTCTCCTCCTTGCCTCCAGCATCTCCACCTCACGCCCAAGATATTCCGCCGCCGACGTCACCTTCACTTCCTTTTCCGATGCGTATTCATATACCTCTGCGATTCGCTCCTTGTATTTCAGGTCGCGCATGAAATGATGCTCTACCAGGATGGTTTTTACCGCGGTCTCTTTTATTATCTTCTTCATATTCTCTATGGACAGCGCCAAACTCTTCCCCGAATACCTGAAACCAAGCATATACGTCATTGGTCCGTCTAATATCACGATGTCGGGATTCTCTTTAACGATGAATTCCACCTGCGCATCCACGGAAGGGCCCTCAACGTCGCTTGTAAAAACCAGTTTCTCACCGCCGCACGCGATGCACACCTCCACCACGTACCCCAGCCGGGGATTTGTGCCGTGATAAACGGGAGCCGAGAATTTTATGCCCGTAGAACCATGCTCAAATGGTCGTAGTGGTAATGCGTAACCACAAGGACGTCACTTCGAGCGGTATACTCTTTTATGTCTGCCCACGTCTCGCTCATCCTTTGCTCCTCTATCGGATGTGGCGGTAACTTATATCTCTTCGGTGCTAACGAAACGCTGGGGTCTATTAACACCGCCACGTCATCGGTCTCCACGAACGTCGCCATAGACCGCACACCAAAACTATCAAACGCCAGCGGTTTTACCTTTAACATTGTGTATAAAGTATAGCATCCTTCTATTTAAGACACAGATTAACTAAAGAAAAGAGGCATCAAATCTCGTACTTGTGTATCTTACGCTTTGCACATTAGCGAACCCCTAACTTCACCATCTTGCTCATCCCATAATCGTATCGAAATATCAAACTGCGGTCCTCCAGGTCTTGCAATATTCTCGAAAGCGTGGATTTTGGTATTCCCGTTCGGGCTGACATGTCCGCCTGGTTCATCTCGCCGTATTCCATCAATGCTTCTATCAC
>JAGGZZ010000010.1 GCA_021161765.1 Candidatus Methanophagales archaeon
ATTATGAACCGCCTTATAACCGTGGACTTATCCATATTCTCCTCCTTCGCACTCTCTTCTGTTCTCCGTTACGACATCATCATCTGAGACGATGGCATCATATTTACCATCCAGGTAGAGAGCAATGGCTTCTGCCTCTCCACCCGTTATCCCAAATCTTTCAATCTCATTTATTCTATCTGCATTTGCATCCAAAACCATAATCTTGTCCTCCTGTATCAAACCATCTGTAATCAAAGCATCGTTATACCTTCCAAGCGAGTTTTTCACTGACTCTTCAAACACTCTACGCGAGATTACCACCCCCACATTCTCAACTAAGCCCCTCAAGAGCGTTATTTTGGACAGATGTATGACGATCATCGCATCCATGATAATCCGTTTCACAATGTTATACATTATAATCACTGATATATAAATGAATGTCCATGATATGAGCAAATGGATAGAGATAATAAATTGCGAAGGCGATGCCTGTGAGTTAAGAAAGGAAAAGGGGAAGCACGCCTTTTTCTTGCAGCGAGGCGAGGAGATAGGCTTGTGTTTGTGAAGCAAACGCCAGAAGGTTTGCAGAAGCTTTGCGATTAAAATTCACCGGTTTAATCGGTCTGCTTATCGCAGCGGCGAAGACTAAAGGGCTGAAAGACGAAAAGGTGATGGGCGTACTGAAAAACGGGCAACGAGCGATTTCAGAATGAGTTTGGATTTATATTTGTGGACTCAAGAGGAAATTGGGTATCTTTAAGCCACTATCCCATTTTCCGGAACACCTTGTTCCATTTTATGGAACGCCTGTTCCACCTCGCTATTTTATGCTGTTCCATCCGAGGTTTGTATGGGTGCTTTAACGCTGACGGGCGTGGCGAGAGCGATGGGGAAAGAAGTGATACCGCGCCTTAACGCCGAGGGGGCGTAGCGCTCTTTAGGAGGTGAAAGCGAAAAAGATGAAAAAGAAGATATGGGCGATAGGCATAATGGCGGTACTGGTGTTGGGTATTGGATTAGTTGCAGCTATGGGCGCTAACGAAGACATAAACCCCTCTGTAATGGTAGATGTCGAAAAAGATAATAGTTCAAGTGATCAAGTGGTGTTTATATCAGAGAGTAGCAAAAGAATAACTCCTGATATCTCTGGGTTGTCTGAAGAAGAGTTTGAGGAATACGCTGCTGAGATGGACAAAAAATATGGGGGAGTAGGTGAGATAGTAACACAAATAAAAAGAGGATCGGGTAACGAAACTATCTATGGAACTAAAGCGGTAAGGATCATATGTACAGATACACCTGGTTTATCAAGAGAAGAATTCGAAGCTTATGTAGAGGAAATGAGACGGAACTATGGAGATGCGGGTGTATGGGGAATAGAACCAGAAGCAGGTGTATTAGGGCAGTTGCCAGGGCATACAGAGAATATACATTATATAAATTCATGGCCAGAGCACTTAGAGGTAAAAAATAATGAAGGAGTAGTACTAGCAAGCTCTGATAACCTTGTAGCCCTCTATAAGTTAGATGTAACTGACGAACAAGGTAGAGAACACTATTTCTATTGGCATTGGAGCGCAGCACAAAATCGAGAAAACACAGGTCCTGGCGGTGACGATTCAAATCTCCGGGATTTTTGGAACAAAGTAAAGCTTGATGAATCTAGTTATGATCTCCTGACTTATGATCCTGATAGCGATATTACAGGTAACGAGAAAACCGTAACAGTTAGCATTGGAGTTGAATATCAGGGAGTACATTGTGGAATCTCAGGTGATTTTATATTGCATCAAGACAAGGTAAGACCAAAGCCAGGGGAATGTCAAGTAGGAAGCGCTGGTAAGTATACAGTGGAGTGGACAGGAAACTATGAAGGTACCCAGTCAATAAATGGGGCCTGCGAAGAGAGAAGGCCATACGGATCAGATTATCACTTCACATGGACTGTTTATCTAGAAGCTAGCCAATACTAAGTGATAAATATCAGAGACCTCATTCTGTACTGAAAATAGCCACAAAAAATTCCAAAATTTCCCCTTTTTTCTTTTTTGGGGGATAATTTTAAATTTGAATGATTTTGTCGATGTCTTTTCCCCATCCCTTCCCTTTTTCATTCCCCATGTATTGATGAGGAGCGATAGGTAAAAGCGATATTTTAGGGAGCATCAACAACTGTAAAAGAATGCCTCTCCATCCTCCAAAACACCTTGTTCCATTTTATGGAACGCCTGTTCCACCTCGCTATTTTATGCTGTTCCGTCCGAGGTTTGTATGGGTGCATTAACGCCGAGGGGCGTGGCACGAGTGACGGGGAAAGAATAGATTCCACGCCTTAACGCCGAAGGGCGTAGCGCTCTTTAGGAGGTGAAAGCGAAAAAATGAAAAAGAAGATATGGGCGATAGGGATAATAGCGGTGATGGTGTTAGGTGTAGGATTGGCTGCAGGTTTGACGAATGGTAATAAAGTGAAGGCCCTTATGCCAGCTTCCACTATTGAGATCTCAAGTCTTGACATGGTCAAAGTGAACGAAGTGGACAGCCAACCAAATAGCCCTATTAGTCTGGTGAGTTCCAGCTGCGAGAGTGAGGTAGTCTATCAAGATAAAGCAGAGACTAAACAGATAACCATCTCCTCGGATATGATAAAGGCTCTCGGACCGAAAGTAGAGGAAGTAGGTACGTTAGCAACTTATTCTGTCAGTGGCACACTTGACCCCAATCAATGCCATCTATATGGGCCATGGTATTTCGAGCAAGGTGAAACGGCTAGGATTAGATTAACCTGGTCACCGGGCTCATCAACCCTACTTGTGAGTATGTGCGACCTAAATGGTCACTGTTGGGGTGGAGAAGTAACAGGTGGCTCATGTGATGTCACTTTGGTGTGCCAGACCTCCGGGCAGTACTACGTATCCATTTGCAATGAGGGCCCTGAGACAATCGAGTATAGTGGCTACATCACAATC
>JAGGZZ010000068.1 GCA_021161765.1 Candidatus Methanophagales archaeon
CACCCACAACTTCTCCTCATCCGTTTCTAAGTTCTCAATATCCTTCAAACAAGGCTCAACAAGTCCAAGAACATTTGTTTTCAATCCTTCCTCTTCAAATTTCTCCTTGAAATAAAGCTCATAAACCAAAGAATCAGTAACCTGCTTATCAATGAATTCAATCAATTCTTTCGCAGTTTTTCTTCTCTCTCCTGTTTCGTTCAGGAAGAGCATGTAATCTGCAAGATTTTTAAAAACTTCTTTTTGACTTTCTTGAACTTTTTGGATTGGAACTTTCTGCATCTTATTATAGTCGAGTTTGCAGCGTCCCCGCCCTTTTGCGTCTCCGAAAGCCACGAAGGTATTTATTTTGTAGAATTTGAAAAGCCTTGAGTTAAGGAAGCAGAGGAGATATTTGTCACCCACCGAAATGATGTATGAAGAGTCATTTAGATAATGACCATCAGTATCCAGATAAAATCCATGTTCGACTGCCGTGCGTATGTAAACTATTTTTGGTTTGTCGAATTCCTGATAGTAAGCGCATGCTCTTAGATTATACCAATTAAATCCCTTATCACATCTCTTCTCGAGTCTATCTTTGAAGTCAAGTAGATGCTTATAAACAGCAGGATATTCATTAGGTATATCCAAATCATATCCGGTGGCTAAGAAATAGAGTTTATCAAACTTCATGTAATACCTATGTATGTCCGTGCCCCTTAGATACGGTTTTATAATCTCTGCACTTTTTGGATCTTTCTTTATCAATTCATTTTTTGTTTTTTCGTCTACTATAAATGCTGCATTTAAACCTGTTTTTATTCCGTAGAGCAGCTTATCATCAGTGAATTCCTTAAGAGTGATAGAATCATCATACATCTGTTCAATAATCTTTACAGCCTTCTCCTCACTAAAGTTCCATCCAGAATCATCTAGATATTCTTTACCAAACCGCATGCTTTCTGATTTAAATAATTCTGACAGATCAATTCGAGGTAAATCTTCTAAAAGCAGATATTTGATGTCATCTTGCGACTTCTGTTTCTTAACAATAACTATTGCAGGTTCTGTGGATACATCAAAAACAGGCAGTTCATAGAAGTCAATTATACTCTTTATAGTCATATTTTTCATAAACATTCGCATTTTTCTGCCATACCTGGCCTTCATCCATTTATTGGAGGATATATATCCCAGAAAACCCTTTTCCTTAATTGTACTCATCCCCCGCTCGTAGAAATAGACATACAAATCTGCAATCCCATTATAACATGAGTAATATGGAGAGAGTAATGGTTTGCTATCGGAAATTTTCTCTTGTCTTACATACGGCGGATTCCCAATCACCACATCAAACCCTCTTTCCTCCTTTGGTTTATCCAACGCAAAAACTTCATAGAACTCAAAACCCCAATGAAACGGGCTCAACTTCAAAAACTCTTCCCTACTTATTTTTATCTTCTTCTCTCGAAACTTCCTGTAAAGCTCTGCATTCAGCAAATTACTTATGGTCCCATCGAGCTCCTGCACATTGCCCTTTAATTCCTTTGCTTCTTCACCACGGGTTATCTTATACTCTCGGATTAAGTCATTCCTCTCTTTAAGAAGGATGTCTATAGTGGGTTTTTCTTCATCATGGAGAAAATCCGAGATGGTGAGTTTCGCACCCTTGAACTCGCCTAAGTCCACGTAACCAATTAAACTATTCCCCACGCGGAGATTGTAATCAATATTTGGCAATGGTTTTATGTATCCAGACTCGTAAGAGTCGGCAAGCCACAGCCAAAGCCTCAATTTCGCTATTTCTATACCGTTCGGATTTATGTCAACTCCGTAAAGATTATTGACTAAGATTAATATCTTCAATGTAGTGTCCAGATTCTCAGCTCCTAATTTGTCATTTATCTTCTTGTTCAACTCGAACAGGATATTTGCTGCTGCAAGCAAGAATGCGCCGGAACCACAGGCATTGTCCAGAACGCGTAATTTCAGAATTATCTTGTCCCAAATCTCTTTCAATGTCGTGGCTGGAAGTATAAACAACTCCTCTATGTCTTTAATAAGCTCAGTATCCTTGTAGCCCTTTTCAGTCTTAAGAATTTCGTTTGTCTTTTCTATTATGCATGGATAGATCGTATTTTCCGAAATGTATTTCGTTATTGACTTTGGCGTGTAGTAAGCGCCAGTTCCCTTTCTGTCAGTGGCGGTCATCGCCCTTTCAAAAATATAACCCAGAATTTCAGGGTCTATGGAATTCTCGTTCTCAAATTGCTCCTTATGCACGAACTTGAAACTGTCTAAAAACGCTATTACTTCCTTCAAAATCTCCGCTCTTACTTTGTAGTCTATGTTCTTCCTTTCTACTTCCGTATGAACGAATAAGCTCCCGTTCAGGTATGGAATATCCTTGAACCGCTCATCTATATCAAATCGGTCGTCCACAGGTCTATCCAGAGTACCAAAGAACAATTGCCTTAATTTTGGCGTGAGCATATCCTCTTTTGTTTCTGCAAGATACCTGAGTATGTCCTTGCCTATTATGCCTTTCGACTGCAGGAACTTGATAAAAATCAGCCGGTTCATCACCACCTGCGCTATTTGCTCCTGCTCTTCCAAATCCTTCACACCAACGATATTGTTGACCAGACAATCATCTTCAGCAACGGTCTTCTGCTTGTTCTTATGGTCTTTATACCGCCCGCCGTGCAAAAGCGCATTATACCAATCGTAAAACTTTCTACTTATTTCCTCTTCCGTCTTTGGCGAAACAACTTTCTCTTTGCCAACCAGAAATTCCTTTATCTGCGCAAAATCCGCTTCTAACCTCAAGTCATCAACTATTTTCCCGGTTCTGTCAATGAATACCCATCTTAATCCATTGGTTGCCACGCCAAAATCGTAGTTCTCTTTTACTTCTGCGAGTTTGAATAATCCTTTTATTTGATTTACTCCACCCCCTCTGCTTTTTTCAAATAAATCCGCATTCAACGGCTTCGCTTCAACTAAGAACATGCCTCTTTTGCTTTTTATCCTGTAATCTACGCTTCTAAGTCCGCGTGAGTCCTCAATTTTTTTCTCAGGCAGTTTCTCCAGTTCCAATGCACTGAAAACTTTATCAACCAGGAACTCGCGTGTAAATGCTTCTGGCTCTGCCTCCTCGTTCATAAATTCTGAACGGAGTTCCTTGCCTTCATTAAAAACTCTGTTCTTGCCGTCTAACGTCAGTCGTTCCTTAATATCCTTTATCAGGTCATCAACAATATTTGCTGAAGTCATTTTACCTTCTCATCCCTTAATGCAAATGAAAATATTGTTAGTGTTACGTAAATATTATATTGTTTTCCTTACAGATATTCCTGTATCTCAAAGTCCTTGCTCGTAAAGAATTTTTTCAACGCTTCCTCATTCTGGATGTTTTTAAATCTCATTTTTCCACTAATTGCACATAAATGGATTTACCCATTTTAAACCATTTTAAACCATTAGACTATTAGGCTATTAGGCTATTAGGCTATTAGACTATTAGACTATTTTTACCCATTTTTACCCATTTTTACCCATTTACTCGATAATGTGTAAAATGTGCCTCTTCCACTGCCCCTTCTTTCAAATATCTCTAACCTTGACATTTTATCAAGGTCTAACTTTGCTGTCTCTCTCGTTGTGTTGTTTAATTTTTGATACTCGCTATTTGTAATCCTGCCTTTTTCTTTAACAAATTCTATCGCCTTTTTCTGTCTTTCATTTAATTTGATAATTTCTTTTCCTTCAGATATTTTGGCAAGTTCTTCTTTCTTGTGTCCATAAAACCTTATCGTAAAGAAGTTTTCAGAAACATCTATCTTAGGCTTTTTTAGTCCCGCATTTTTCATAGCATCTTTCATTCTCTGTATCCCTGTTCCAGCCTTTTCGACAAGCCCAAGCATCCTGAAAAGTTCTGCAATCAATTCATTTCTCCTTGCGCAGATTTTCCCCAATTCCTCTTTCTTTATCCTGAATAGCCCTCCGGGATTGATAATCTCGATAAAATCATCGTAAATATAAACAAAAACATTGCTTCCCGTTTCAAAATAGTCTCGGTGCATTATTGCATTTACTATTCCTTCCCTTATTGCATTAGCCGGATACTGTGCTATCTCTTTCCTTTCAAGCCCTTTAATTTGATAAGCCAGTAAAGTATTCCTTTCAACAAATCTTACAGCATCTTCTACTTGTTCTACAAGATTACTGTCAAAATCCTTTCTATCAATAATATGCGACCTATCCCTGCCTTTAAAAAGAATGCATGTCGTGTAAGCAGAGCGGTTAAACGTTCTGACATTCTTGGAAAAGAACAACCCAACTGCATTTTTGAAATAATTTCTGTGAGTTTGGTCCTATCCTCAGATAAAAACCTCTACTACACATGTATGGCTTTTTTTCTCCTTCGGGAACTTCTACAATGAGAATTTTATCAAATTCCTCAATTAAAATATTCACTCTTGGCTGGCAGTTATTGGCTATATCTTGAATTCAGTTCTTCTCCATTCATCTCACTCGTCATAAACCACAAAGCCCTTCAAACTTGCTCGAATATTATAAATTTTATGTGGTTACCAAAAACTTCTAAAACGCTTCTCTCATCTGCTAAAATCCCCTCGCTTTATTATCAACTAAAACTGCGCTCATTTTTACCCCATCACACCATCTGTAAATGAAAATATTGTTAGCAGTACAAATGTTATATTGTTTTCCTTACCTATCTCTTCTATAAGAAAATACGTTTTTGCAGAACTGAAACAAAAACTTAATGAGGTGTAAGAAATGTCCCGTAGGAGATTAGAAGAAGAAGCGGAAAAATTAGTCGAATCGTTTCACAACTATCTGAAGCAGGAAAAGCGGCTAAGCGAAGAAACCGCTTCGGCACACGCCTACCAAATCCTCTTCTTTGCACTCCATTACCTCATAGGATACGAGGGGAAAAGTCTTCTGGAAGTTACCGGTTCAGATATCGAAGACTATCTCGGGAGTTGGTATATCCGAAAAGTCTGGAACGGTAGCAAGAGCGATGTTCGCTCTATACTCGTCGCATTCAAGAAATTCTATAAGTTCCTCCATGAACGTGGCAACTTGGAAGAAGAACAACTGAATGATATTCTCGCTGCATGCGATAATCCTCAGCGATATATTCGCAGATTTGATGCTTACATGGAACTCGACCCGGAAAGCGAGACATGGGACAATGACTTCAGAAACTGGTTTATGGGCGAATATGATGAAGAAGAGATAGAAGTGAATTACATGCAACCATTTGAACAGAATGCACAAATCAGCAGGGCGTTTTCGGCAGGGGATTTAAAATCGAGCAATACCTCTGTTTTGAGCGATTTTCAGACGTTCTTGAACTACATTTCGGAACATAACGGCATGAAACTGACTGCCGCAAATAGTTTTATCGGCAGAAAACATGTTTTTGCGTTGAATGATTTGATGAACAGACCAGAGGAGCTTAAAAGTACTGCAAATCAGCCTGATTCGAGAGCCATCCACCTGTTTTACAACCTGAGCAGGACTTTGGGCTTGTTCGTTGTGAGTGCAAAAAACACGTTGGAGATAATGGCAGCGGTTTTTGTTTATTCTGTTCTTGATGAGCGAATTGCCCCTGCGCTTAAGTTGTTCGGGCTTCTTGATTTTGAGTATGAGAAAGACAGAGACAAATATTTAGTTAATTGCGGCGGGGGAATAGAATGGTTCGCTACCACTCAATTTGGGAAGAAGATATTTAAGAATTTGCTGGGAAAATGAACCTGAAAGAAGCGGGAATAGGCGAAGGCATATCAGAAGTGATAGTTACGACAAAGTCCGCTTCTGGAGAGCCCAATGCAGCCCCTATTGGAATAATAGCCGTAACTAACGAAGACGAAAACGAGAACAACTATTTTGTGAGGCTATACAAAGGTTCAAAAACGCTTTCTAACGCGCGGGAAACGAACAAATTAGCGGCGAATGTGACGAACGACGCAGTATTATTTGTAAAAGCCGCATTTGAACCACTGACTGAAACCCAGTTCTCGCTATTCAACGGCTTTCCCGTGCTAAAAGAAGCGAATTCGTGGATACTGTTCGACTGTACGTTTAGCGAGAAGACCCGCGAAACTTTTGTTTTTCGGCTGACAGCCCTCGCAGTAAAAACAAACCGCAAAGAAGTGAAAGCGATAAACCGCGGGCGTAATGCCGTGATAGAAGCTGCTATCCTTGCAACGAGAAACGCTATAACAGAGGACGAGCGAGACCGGGCGGAACGTGAAAAATTGATGGCGCTTTATGCACGTATTGTCGAAAAATGCGGCGGCAGCCGGGAAAAAGAGGCACTGAAAATTCTGCAGGAGAAAACCTGAGCAATCAAAAATTATTAACCACAGATTACACAGATTAACACAGATGAAACGGCACGGTCGAATTTTATAGTGAAATTACTAAATCCTTGAAATTCGCCGCAGAGCACACGGAAGATAGCGGTTTAGCGGTTTGGATGTTTAGCTAACGAGCTGAACCGCTAATAAACTAAACCTCTAATTTCGCGCTCTCTGCGGTGATAAATCAGTGATTTTGCTTGATTTTTAGACGGTGCCTCGCTCCGATATGTCATGTACAGGACAGATATATGTTAAATTGTCTATCATCATTCGTGCCTTACAACCACCACATACCCTCCTATATTCGCAATCATCACACCACGACCCCGCATTTTCACCGTGCTCAAATTCGAACTTGCACCCTCTTAACTTTTCCCTGACCTTATCAAGCCCTTCTTCACGCACGTTGCCCATCCGAACGGGAATAAAAGGACATGCCCATACGTCCCCATTTGGTTTGATGTACATCATTCCCTTATCCGCTAAACAACCGCCGACGAGACGTCCTAAGAACCGTATAAGTCGAGAGTTATGTATCCCACGACGTTGAAGTGCGTATGCCCAGTATTCGGGTGCTGCAACCGGGATTATTAT
>JAGGZZ010000200.1 GCA_021161765.1 Candidatus Methanophagales archaeon
AAAAATGACGACGTGAAACGCATCACCAGCAAAGAAAAGAATAATTTCTTTCCTGAGAAGAAACTCGAAAAACACCTACGTTTGAAAGAAAGAATCCAGAAGAGGATAGATGAGATTCACAGAACCATAGGCGAAGACGAACGCATTTTAGATAAAACCGAGCAAATTAATGAAGAGGCAATGTATGCAATCTACGAGAAAATGTCTTACAAACTCGAAGACTTTGAAGCCGGCAGCGACCCACTATCAGAAGATTTATTCGGCATGAATGAAGCGGAGGAGTTAATACGAGAAATAAGAGAAAAAGAGCCCGAATATTTTGATTATATTAAAAACTTGCCAGACGGCATTAGAGCTGCGAAAAGCAGCACAGAACGAGCTAATTTCGTGTTCTGTGAGGCTGGAGATTACCAGAAGATATTTTTAACTGACATAAACGACAATCTGATAAAAACCGATATAATAACCGCAATAAATAAAATCAAGTGCGATAAGGACGAAAATCCGTTGAGATTACCTGAAGGATTTAATAAATCCGTTACGAACGTTATGAAGCGATTTAGAAGAGATGTGGGGGAGAGAATGACAAAAAGAGAAGCCATGAAAACATTGAAACCCCAACAAAGATATGTTTTGAATAAACTGCAGCGATATTACGAAGAGATTGACAATCCCGAAACGAAATCAGATATTGAGAGATTGAAAGAAGTTTTCGGCTTTCCCTTGTCTAATATTATATTGCAGCATTTGGGAAAATTAAGAAGGGGTGGAATTGAGGGTAAGGCTTTATTTGATAGATTGAAGGAAATCTATTTCCAATACGGATTACATCGAGTAAAAGAACAGGAAGAGAAGGAACTATCTCCGCATGATATTCCGAAAATTGTATGCAGTATGGCGATGGTGAAAACGGCTTACAAAACAGGAAAACGGAGTGCATAGCTTTACCCACGAGTGCTATTTTGTTTGTTTAAAATTACAAAGGATTATGGAAGAAGGAGATGACAAAATGATTGACCCCGTATCTGGAAAAGAATACCCTGAAGAGCTCATAAAAACAGCAGCGAAGATAAGCGGTATCAGCTATGATGCACTGATAGAGCGGATAAAAAGTGGAAGAGTGGTTCTGCTCGAAGAAGGAAAAATCCTCAAACGAGGATATACAACAGGAACTTGCGCTGCTGCGGCGTCAAAGGCTGCTGCTCTTCTGTTCGCGGGAAAAGAAGCGAAGAAGGTGGAGATTACAACTCCTGTTGGCGTAAAAGTCGAGATGAACATAGCGAGTTCGGACAAAGCCGATTGTACCGCCTGTGTTCGTGTAGATTCGGGCGATTACAAAGGTGATACATTCACAGGAATGCTGATCTGTGCAAAGGCGAGGCGTTTTCCCGTTTTCTTCATAAGAGCAGGGAAGGGCATAGGGATAATAAAAAAAAACGGTCTTGGTAAAGTTGGTGCGCCAGACATATACCCGCACATTTTAACGAACATAGAAGCGAACGTGAAGGAAGTGCTATCTGGTGGTGTAGAAATAGAGATTTTCGTGCCCGAAGGCGAGGAGATAGCGAAAAACACCGTCCTTCCCGTGCTGGGTATAGAGGGTGGAATACCCATTTTCGGTGCTACGGGGTTCATTGAACCTTACACTGATGGCGGTTATAAGCACGTTATAGATTTCCTCGTAAGCGATATAAAGGACGTTATTGGGGTAAGCACAGGTGCTATGAGTAAGAGATTTGCCATCGAAAAACTTGATTTCCCGGAGAATAGAATCATCATTGCTGGTAATTTCGTTCTTCACGCAATAGAGAAGTCAAAAGCGGAGAAGAAGGTGATATTCACGATGCCTGCGAAGATTTGCGATATGTTAGGAATTAATGCTCATGAACATTTCGATTTTGAATTCAGCAGCGTTGGCGAGCTCGTTGAACGGCTGAAGAGGACCGATTATGAGCGGTTGAAGACTTTCTTCGGCAGTCTTGCAGAAACGTTATCGCAGAAAACCGATGCTGATGTTTATGTGTTCGACAGCAGCGGAGATATAATGGGGTGCTTTCTAAAAATGCAAAATAAAAAAAATTGATAATCGGACGCAGATGAACGCAGATAGTCAGGATTTTTAATATGAGGTCTAATAGACGGAGGAGCTTATTAGAGGATGAGTTTATAACAAACCGGGTTGGGCAATAGGTTTTCTGCGTAAATCCGTGTAAATCCGCGTCCTAAATTAAGTAGGGAACTTTTTACGTGTTCACGCAATAATTAACTTTAAGTGCCCGTGTTGATAATTAATTGGGGGACAGCCTCAATAGTTCAATAAAATCCTCTTTTGATATTATGGAAGTAAATTTATAGGAAGATGTAAGAGTAGTTTCTACATCCACAATAAGCCCCAATTCTTTAGCGTTATCAAGATAACGCTCTACGGCTTCTTTTAAATTACTAACTGCTTCTTCAGGTGTGTCTCCACAACTCGCAACTCCTAACTCAGTACATTTTGAAACATATACTCCTTCCTCTTCCCATATTGTGGCAGTTAAGTTAAATTTTTTCATTTTCCACTGTTTGTTCAAAATTCCACAGAATTTTGAGCAGAGCAGATATTACCCTTACCACCCTCTCACCTGCAGCAGCTCTTCCTCTCTCAAAGTACTCACTTCAATCCCTTTCATCGGTATTCCCAATCCTTTAGAAATCTCCGCAAGTTTCTTTGCGTCATCAAAGTTGTTCACCGCTTCCACAATTGCAGCAGCCATCTTATCCGGCGTTTCCGACTTGAATACCCCGGAACCCACGAAGACCCCATCTGCCCCGAGCTGCATCATAAGTGCCGCATCGGCAGGTGTTGCTACGCCGCCGGCTGCGAAATTCACTACCGGCAACCGCTGCAATTCCGCGGTCTCCTGCACCAATTCAAACGGCACTTTCAGCTCTTTCGCAACATCCCGCAGCTCTTCCTCGTTCTTTCCTTTTAGCGCTCTTATCTCACCCATAATCAGTTTTATATGGCGAACCGCTTCCTTCACGTCTCCTGTTCCCGCTTCTCCTTTTGTCCTTATCATCGCCGCGCCTTCTTCTATCCTTCTCAACGCCTCACCTAAGTTGCGAGCGCCGCAGACAAAAGGCACGGTAAATTCTCTTTTGTCCACGTGATGCGTGTCCACCGGTGTTAGAACCTCCGATTCGTCCACCATGTCAACGCCCAGCGATTCCAGTATCTTCGCCTCCACAAAATGCCCGATGCGGCATTTCGCCATTACCGGTATCGTAACCGCATCAAGGATCCCCGAGACTACCGCAGGGTCAGCCATTCGTGCCACACCACCGGCTTTTCGGATGTCCGCAGGAACGGCATGCAGCGCCATAACGGCAATGGCACCCGCATCCTCCGCTATTCGCGCCTGTTCCACACTCGTCACGTCCATAATCACGCCCCCTTTTTGCAAGGAAGCGAACCCGCGTTTCAAAAGCTCTGTTCCATGCCTGAAGTCTTCAATTTTTATCTCCATCTTTTTCCCCTATCCTCAAGATTGCGCAAGGATAATTTATCTAATATGGTCATTTAAAATAAACCTTTTTTAAAAACCACAGATTACACAAATTTTTGCACTTTGTTCTTGTATATAAAGTATAGCTTCCTTCTATTTAAGACACTGATTTACACTGATTTACGCAGATTTATTTTAGCTTAACAGTGTTGATTCTATCATCTGTGTTAATCTGCGTCTATAATTCATTTTCTGTTTTCTTGTGTCTGCGTTAATCGCTGAGTACGTTCGCAGCGAAATTTTCTCCCCGAGCAGCGTTAGTTGTCCCCACCCTTAGTAGCTGCGCCAACCCGCTAATCCTCTAACCCCCCAACCCTCTAAACCGCCAAACCGCTAACCCGCTAACCTGCTAACCCACCAAACCGCTAACTATATCTCCGCAACGCCCCTGCACATAAAATAAACCGCAACGTGCTCGGGCACCGAAACCACTTCGCCTTGTTCTACCTTATATGTTTCGCCTTTCAGCTTTATTGACGAATTCCGACTGACGGTTATTTCCACCGGCGAATCCCCAAATACAACTGCATCGTCCAGCGGATTAAACGCCTTAAAGGTTTCAATTCTTAGCGGTTTCACTGCCAGACTCGACTTGCCGTGTAACGAATTAGGCAGCCGGATAAGCCGTTTTATGTCTGATGTGACGGGTTCATCCACCCTATCTGCGGACTTTACGCGGACGGTTTTCGTTACCGCTTTTGTTATTCCTTCCCATATCTGCTTACCGAACCGCGGGATTTGACCCTTTTCTATTCGCTCCATCACGGTATCATCCTTTGCAATTTTTATTATGCTTCTCGCATTTTTATCCTTTAGCTCCCCTACCTGTTTCAGTTTTTCCATTGCCTTCTTCTCTTCCATTTCCGCTATTTCATGAAGTAAATCAATTAACCCCTTAAGTAGTCGTTTGCCCCATCCTTCGGGTACCAACCTCAGGTCTTCTCTTCCGCGCATTTTACCACTATGCCCCTCTTGCATGTCTATAAAACTCTTCATATCGAGCCCGGTGCCCATCACATAATCCACTATCTCCCTTCTTTCTCGGCTTCCAAGCCCTCGCACCTCTTTGGTCCCTATATGTATGTGATAGCCTCGTGACCCGGAAAAAACCAGTTCCATATCCTTCTCCTGAAATCCGAAATCGTTGAGCATAAAGTCAATCAGTTTCTCAGTTTCTTTTTTCACCTGCACCAGCAAATCCTCATAAGAATACTGCTCGAGCTCTGTTTCGCTCACAATATGGTCAGCATCGAGGTCAAAAATCAGGTCTGCGCCAAGCCAGCCCTTATTCGCCATCTCTGCTGCGGGATATTTGTAAATAGCCGCGGAATGGTACGCATGAGCAGGCGCGTTCTCCCGGAGGTAATTCGCTAACTCTTTCTCTGTGGCAAACGATTTGTGCCGCCTCATCACGAGCTTCTCCGGGAAGTAGTGGTCTAAAAAGACGAATCCCCATTCGCGCATCCAGAAATCTTTCGGGATGCTTATCCTCGCATATCTGTAATACTCTTCAAATTTTCTTCGCACGAATAGTTTTGTTTTCTCGTTCATTTCCCTCTTGTGAAGAGAATAAAAAAATGCCTTTCAATTTACCTTAGCCAATTCTCAACTCGTAGACCCTGAATTTTATCAAAGTCGCCATCATCTGAGACAAGAGTGAAGTTTCGTGTATATGTTATCGCTGCTATCAATATATCCGCATCTCCAATAAGTTCCCCTTTCCGCTGTAATTCTGCGTAGATTCCCGCTGCCCTATCAAAAATAGATTGATTATCTAATAATACTAAACCGTATTCTTTGCATAGTTGATCAAAAAATTGTAATTGTTTTCGGGCATCTTTAGCTAAAAGTCCACGTTTAATCTCATAATATCTAATCCCATTTATAAAAATAGCATCCCCCAGTAAAATAGTTTCCTGGGCTCTCCTTTTCACCTTTTCGTTGCTCTTCATGATAGCGGTGATAATGTTTGTATCAATTATGTATCTCATTTGAAAAGGGGTCTCCGTTTTACTGCCGCCTCAAAAGCTTCGAGCTGTTTATCTATCAATTCTGACATCTGTTTTAACAGTTCGTCCCTTTTTCTCCCTCTTCTATAAGATTCTTCAGTGTGAAATGGATATTTCACAATTTCTATATCCCGATATGTTGGCTCATATGCCATCACTCAAACCTCCTTTACATGATTATCTATCAGCACCATATAATTTATATAACGCAATAGTTATAAATAAAATCCTTCTGCTTTTTCACCGTAATATAAAGAGGAAAAAGGAAAAAGAAACATGATAACCATCGCAATCCCGAAGGGCAGTTTAGAGGCCCAAACGCTGCTGCTGTTCAAACAGGCCGACCTGGAAATAAAAGTAACAAACAGGGAATATAATCCGAGCATCGAAGACCCGCGGATAGAGCGTGTGAAGATATTGAGACCACAGGAAATCCCGGAATACGTTGAGAAGGGATATTTTGACCTCGGCATCACAGGCAGAGATTGGATTGTGGAAAGATGCGCGGATGTGGAGGAGATAGCGGATTTGAGCTACAGCAAAATGGCAGAAAAAGAAGGCGCTGTAAAAATTGTCCTGGCTGTGCCGGCGGACCGAGCGGAGATAAACGAAGCGAAAGACGTGCCACCGCAAAGTAAAATAAGCACCGAATATCCCAAGCTTACAAAATCGTTCTTTGACAACCTTGGCATTCCTGTGCAGATATTTTTCTCCTACGGCGCTACCGAAGCGAAGGATATGATGGATGCCATTGTCGAACTCACGGAAACCGGGGAAACGCTGCGAAAAAACAACTGGCGGATTATACACACGATACTGGAATCGCACACGAAGTTAATAGCGAATAAGGATTCGTGGAACGACTCGAGCAAGAGGGCAGAGATAGAGGAGATAAAGACGCTGCTTTCCGGTGTGATAGAGGCACGGGGGAAGGTATTGCTCAGCATGAACGTTGCGGGGACTAAATTGAAGGAAGTAATGTCGGCACTCCCGGCGATGAAAAAGCCGACGATTTCACAACTCTACGAACAGGACTATTACGCGGTTGAAACGGTAGTGAGCAAGCGTGATGTGAACGTTTTAATACCGAAATTGAAAAGTATGGGTGCAGAGGACATTATTGAGATGAATATAACCAAGATAGTGCGGTGAGTATAGTATTCCCGAAAAGTATTAACCACAAGATTACACAGATTTTCACGAGATTATTTATTAATTTACCAAAGAAATCTTTTTTTGTTTTTTCTTTTAGCACAGGTTTTCTTTTTGTAAAAAAGAAAAAGTGTTGTGTTAATCTCGTGAAATCTCGTGGTTTTGTTCTTGTGGTTCTGATTTAGACAACCTGTTCATCAGCACAAAAAATTCCTCTGCCGCTTTATCCAGTCCACCATCGTGATTCCCTATTAGCTTCACCGCTGCCCCGGTAAGACACGCATACGCCATTGACATCGCTCGGTTCATAAACTGATGCTCTTCTATACTGCTTTCTGCCTCTACGTCTCTTTCCCTTGTTTTGTCCTTCTGCCTCCGTGCAGCTATTTCTTCAGCAGTGGCTTCTATCAGCACGAACTGGTCTGGCTTCAGTTCTCGCAATACCTGCTCGGGCAATCCCGGAAGGTAACCCAGCGGCGTTTTTATCGTGCAGTGCGTATCTACAATGAGATTCGTGCTTTCGCTCATCTTTGATATCTTTTTACACGCCTGCATCTGTATCTCACGCTGTTTTTCGCCCGGCAACGTTCTCATCTCATCCCTATTCGCCACCAATCCATTTTCCAGTGCCGTTTCATACATTACATCGCCATAATTCATGGATTCGAACACGATGCTTTCTTCTCCTCCTTTCAGTTTTAAATTTAAAGCCTCTTCTACCACCGTTGACGACCCCGCACCCGGCATTCCTGTTACGACAATCAGAACCATTTTAGTTTCCCCCTTCATTTACTTACCCATTTAGTACTAAACAATGAGCTCGATTTAGTGATTTTCATCATCAATCAATTTTGCTGAGGGGCGATTTTTTAACCCACTTCTACCCCTTCTTCTTTCTCACCTGGCTTTCCCGCACCACCCGGCATCCGCTTCAGCTCCTCGGGCACGTTTGCTCGCAGTATGTTCGTAGAACGGATATGATAGACCGGGTCGCCGGTCATCGGGTCGTAGTCCTCAGTGCGAATAATGCTGCTCACGACTGTCTTGAACTTCAATACCGTGCCGTCTTCCAGCTTGTATTCGTTCCAATCCTCTTTTACCGTGTCAAAATCCACGTCCATCGCTTCTACTTCCCTTCCATTTGGTAACCGCACTTTCAATTTTCCTCTCACCTCTTTTAATTTTTAGTTCTTTGTTCTATATATAAAACATAGTGATTTATCACCGCGGAGAGTGCAAAGGATAGAGGGTTTAGCCAGTTAGTGGTTTGGTAGGTTTGGGCAGCTAGTGAATGGCAACAACTAACTCTGCTCGGGCATCTGATTTTCTCTGCGAACTCGGCGTTCTCTGCGGTGAGTGATTTGAATTTTGAAATGTGACATCTTCAAGCTACTGCTTTTCAAGTACTGCAATGTACCTACTTAAACTTTTATGAACCCTGTATTTGCACCTGTCGAGAATACGAAAACCGTACTCACAGGAAAGCGAATAAATAGAATCGGAATTAGAAATGACAACCACTTTCCCTCGCTTTTTAAGCACACGATGGAATTCCGCCAGAGCATTTCGATATAGCCTTTCGCGGAACAGCGAGCGTGATTCTGCCGTAAAGTATCCTGCACCCGATACAAGAGAGGACCTGCCATAGGGCGGGTCCGTCACGATGGCATCAACGCTATCATCACGTAATGCCATTTTAGAGGCATTTCCTACAACCAAGTTAGCGTCCAGCCCATAAAACCGCAAGTTCGCTTCAGCACCTCTCGCCATCTTTTTCTGTATGTCCATCCCCACCAATGTCGTCGCACCCCCGATCAGCCCGGCTTCTATTAATATGCCACCCGTGCCACAAAAAGGGTCCAGCAGAACCCCGCTTGCCTCTTTTATCTCACTGAGATTAACGAGAGCACGGGCAATTTTTGGCATTATAACGCCGGGCAAAAAGAAAGGTCTTAAATGCGGTCTTCGCACCTCAAATTGTTTCTTATCCGCTGAATGCACGAGCAAACATAAAAAACACGCGTTTTTTGCGAACAGAAGAACGAATGTTTTAGCGGGATTCGTGAGGTCCACATCATAACCTTTGCGTTTTATGATTTCACCTGCTTTTCGCTCCAAATCCCTTTTCGATGACAGCGGTCGTTTCCCTTTGGATAGAAATAGAGACGGTGTGCCTTTTTGTTTAACACGCACGCGCACGGCAAATGTACGCTCTTGTTTCATAATGCCGTGTATATCCGCATTTTTAATGAGTGCCAATATGTCCTCCGCTTTATCGGGTTTTGGCTTGCTCTCACCGCGTATTTCGTATATGCAGTGCGTCATTCCAAACCGCTTTGACAGGACGTTGAGTGTTTTACCGCCTGGCGAAAGTTGCGCGTCAACCACCAGTATTCCATCCGAGAACGTTTTCTCCGCATACGGGATGTTTAAGGCACGCAAACATGCTAAGACCTCTGATTTCGGTAGTGTTTCATGCTCTCCCGATAGTTCAAAAGCGAGTTGCATTTTAATCATTCATCAAAAATTACAAGAAAAATAAATTATAGACACAGATTAACGCAGATTAACGCAGATTAACACTGATAAAAAGAGCAATGCCGTTAGCCCAGTCCAACGAAAGAAAGAAAAAATCTGTGTAAATCAGTGTCTCAAATAGAAGGAGGTTATACTCTATATACAATAAAAAAGAAACCGTGTTTCAAACACAGATGGAAAAGAAGATCAGACTATCTACACCGCTGGAAGAGGAAGAAATAAAGAAGTTGCAGTTGGGTGACGTTGTGTATCTCAGTGGAGACGTATATACTGCGCGGGACAAAGCACACCATAGAATCATAGAATATGAAAAGAGGAGCGAGGAAATACCCATTAAGAAGGGTGCTGTGATTTACCATTGTGGGCCGCTCGTGCGGAAGCAGAAGAGCATAGACCGAGGTGAATGGGAAATAGTAGCTGCGGGTCCCACCACCAGTGCGAGAATGGACGCTGTAACACCCGCGGTAATAGAAAAGCTGCGGATTCGCGCCATAATAGGAAAAGGCGGGATGGGCATTCCCACGAGAGATGCAATGTGTAAATATGGCTGTGTGTACTTCGCGATAACCGGCGGTGCAGCGGTTTTAGCTGCCACACAGATAAAAGCCATAAAAGCAGTATATTGGGAAGACCTCGGTATGGCTGAAGCGGTCTGGCATTTTCTTCTTGACGATTTCGGGCCTCTTGTGGTCTGTATAGATGCAAGCGGTAATAGCTTGTATGAGGAAATAAATGAAGAAGCAAAGCGAAAAGTATATGACCTGAGCCAATCGGCAATCGCTAAATAGGGAATAGGATAAACGTTTGCGGTATTTGTATAGGTCTTTTATAACCACCTGATTACACAGATTTTCACAAGAAACTTTTTTTTTATTTTGGGCTCGTTTCCTTTCAAAACTCCCAGTATCTCTTCGATTTTATCCCGGCTTATATCAGGGATTTGTCTTTCGTAATTTGAAGCGGGAGCTTTTTCATCACTGGAAACATGCTCAGATTTTTTCTCCAAAGCAGGTTTAACATCAACAAACAGGAGGTATATAGCACTGATTCCGAGCAGAAGAGCGGAAACGGTAACGATGACCATGTCAACAAGGGTATAAAATCCAGGCATCTGACTCACAACTACATCGCTTCCTTCTACAACAATGTTGATGGGCGTAGGAGTGATGAGTTTTATACCTGTTATGAATATGGAAGCTATGAACAACACCGCCATGAATATTGATACTGTTTTACTTTTACCGTGAACATCCATTCTCATTCGTGCCATCGCCATCGTCTCCGCTGCAAGAGCTGATGTTTATAATATAGTAAAAGGTATCATTAAACTTTTTCGCCTCTTCAATAT
>JAGGZZ010000206.1 GCA_021161765.1 Candidatus Methanophagales archaeon
GGAGAAGAGATTTTTACCTGCGAGAAAATTCGGTTTGTTGATCGTTACGACTTCAAAAGGAGTGATGGCGCATGAAAAAGCGATTGAAGCGGGAGTAGGCGGGCAATTGCTGGCTTTTGTGTATTAACCACGAGATTACACAGTTTTTCACGCGAAATTGTGAGGATAAAAGATATACTTATTTCTTCTAATCCTTTCATCTGCGTTAATCTGCGTCTATAATTTATTTTTCTTCGTTCGCATCTAACAACTCATACCTTCCATAATTCATCGTAAGCATTCCAGAGATTCCAAACTCCGCGAGTATCACTAAATCTTCTTTTTCAAGCCTTTTTTCCTTAACAGGCGGAACGGGCTTTGTCCTTCTGCAAATTAGCCGTCCACCCGTCATTTTGGCACCCACATAGCCTTTACATCCCCCCTTCACGAATACAAACCCTCTTCGCATCTCCACGCCCAAAAATTCCGCTGCATCTCCCAATATTACGACTTTTCCTCCGTTAAGCAAAGCAGCCGCGTTCATCCCCGCGTTCCCGTCCACCAATACAAAACCTTTTCGCATCAATATGCCCGCGCTTATCCCAACGTCTCCCTTCACATGCACCTTCGCCTCTTTCATGCATCGGGCAGCAACCGTACTCCTCAAAATTCGGTCACTGAGCACCAAGATTCCCTCTTTAAATTCGTTGGGTCGCTGTATGCTTCCCGCTTCCTCCTCGCCCGGATGATGCAGGAGCCAGGTTATCGAAACGAATTTCTTATACCCGTCCAAATCGGACTTTACCTGCACGACATTGCCAAGCGGCTCGTTAATCTCTCCCTTAACGTAAAGAGCACCTGAAAGCATACCCATTCCGAGATAAGAGCCTGCATTTCCATCTACGATTATAGACCCTGCTTCGGGCAGCTCCTTTCCGCGGCCACCGAAAAAGACAAGGTCAACGCCCAGACTCGAACCGAGCCTCTTGCCTGCATCACCTTTTATATGCACGTATTCACCCTTTTTCAACGCCCCAACCACGTCTTCATACGAATAGCTCGTGCCGACTTGAGAAGGAATCACGTCTGAAGGGTTGAGTTCGGCTCCTCTATGCTGCCAGAAGAAGTTGTAAGTGAAGTCGCCGATGCAGTCTTGAGGCGAACTCAGTTTTAACTCCATATATATCTATATTTTGTGTATGCTCAATAAGGAGTGAAAAATCCTAAATCCTAAGCATCGTGGGCTCTGCCCACGTCCCCGAAAACCCTGAAAGGGTTTAATCCTAAACAATTTCCAAATCCAAAATCCCAAAAGAAAGGTTTGTTTTGAATTTTGAGTTTAAATATTAGAGTTTGTTTAGGATTTCGAGTTTAGTGCTTAGAATTTATATATTGGATAGTTACCAATAAAGCATGGAATGTGAGCTAATCAAGCAGGGATTTGAGCAGGGAAGTTGCCAGGTGTTTGATTTTAAGGAGGGAAAGTGGCGAAAAGCTTGTGAAACGACGCTTAGGTATAAAGATGGAATTCCATACAGGTTGATAAATGCGATTTTCCTTTCAAGACCTGAGCATTATCTTTCTATTTACCAGTCGGGATGCAATCTCTCATGCAAAAAATGCCATTCATGGCATTTTACTCAAAATGCCGTAGGAGACTGGATGTCTCCCTATGACGTGGCAAAGGAAGTCGAGAAATATTTGAGCGATTACGAAATCACTTTTGTGCCGCGAGAGCACGCAACGAGCTGGCACGCACATGAGCTTTGTAACTCATGCGGAAGTTGTGTTATGTCGGGCAAGAGGAGCAAGCGATGCCCGGGAGTGCTTGATGTTGACAAAATTGAGTTAAGTCCGCAGGGCTGGGGACCTGCTCGTAATATAGTTGCATTCACGGGTGGCGACCTCGCATGCCAGCCAGATTTCTATGTGAAGTCTGCGGAATTGATAAAAGAGTTAAATGAAATGGTTTGGGTGCTTTTTGAAACCAACGGGTATGGACTCACACCGGGCAATTTAGACCTCTTCGAAGAAGCGGGAATAGATTCCTTCTGGCTGGATATAAAGGCTTTTGATGAGGAGACGCATAGAAAACTTACTGGCGTATCCAATTCGCGCATCTTGAAACTCCCGGCGGAGATAAAGGCAAGAGGGTTCGTTTTAGAGGTTCTCTCACTCTATATTCCCGGCTGGGTAGAAACAGACCAGATAGCTAAAATTGCGGCTGAGTTAGCATCTGTGGATGCCGGAATTCCCTTCACTATCCTCGCTTTCTTCCCGGAGTATCGAATGAGAGATGTTCCGTCTCCTACTATGTGGCAAATGATGGACGCTTATAACGCAGCAAAGGATGCGGGATTGAGAAAAATCCGGCTTGGAAATGTCCATTTATTCGTGAACACACGTGAAGAATACGAGGTTTTGGAAAAAATGGCTGGAAAATAAATTATTGATACAGATTGACACAGATTAACACAGATGAAAAACACAGATGAAAAGAAAGAAAATATCCGTGTAAATCGGTGTAAATCTGTGTCTTAAATAGAAGGAAGCTATAGTTTATATACAATAAAAAAGCATTAAGAAGGAGAGAGGAAAGAATGTCGCTAAATGACCCGCTTGCGGATGCCCTTTCGCATATAAAGAATACAGAAAGAGTTGGGAAGATGGAATGTGAGATAAAGCCCGCTTCA
>JAGGZZ010000260.1 GCA_021161765.1 Candidatus Methanophagales archaeon
AAATAAATCTGCGTAAATCAGTGTCTTAAATAGAAGGAAGTTATACATTATATACAACGAGATAAAAATATCAGCGGGGTAGGGTAGTTAGGAGATCCCGTCGGGCTCATAACCCGGAGATCGATGGTTCGAATCCATCCCCCGCTATTCCGAAGATTAAAAATTATTAACCACAGATTACACAGATTATATATACAATGAAAAAATGATTGTCACTTCTGACCTGCATATACATTCACATTATTCGGCAGCTACTTCTCCTCGTATGGATTTACCCACACTGGCGAAAGAAGGTACAAGAAAAGGGATACAACTGCTCGGCACCGGTGATTGTTTACATCCGAAATGGTTAAAAGGGATAAAAGAGCTGGAGGAAAGGAACGGGATTTTTTACTTTACGGGTAAGGGTAAGGACAAGGGCAAAGGTAAAAGCAAGAATACAAACACTAATTTTGTGCTCACGGTGGAAGTAGAAGATATGAAAAGAGTGCATCATTTGCTCATACTGCCTGCCATCGCGAAGGCAGAGGAATTATACGAGTCGTTCAGCAAGTATTCGCGGGACATTGATTCGGATGGCAGACCTTCACTGAGACTGAGCGGGGAGGAAATAGCAGAACATGCGAAGGATGCAGAAGCCCTTATAGGACCCTGTCATGCGTTCACGCCATGGACGGCTTTATACGCATACCATAATTCGCTGCGTGAGTGCTACGGCGATATGACAGGATACATTTCATTTGTGGAGCTGGGGTTGAGTGCGGATTCGTCTTATGCGGATAGAATAGAAGAGTTAAGAGAGCTTACGTTTTTGACTAACTCGGATGCGCATTCGCCTTACCCTATTCGGCTGGCGAGAGAGTTCAACCGGTTTCAAGTGGAGGACATGAGTTTTGACGATTTGAAAGCAGCAATAGAGCGAAAAAGAGGCAGAAAGCCCGTGCTTAACGTGGGTGTGCCGCCAGCGGAAGGTAAGTATAACGAGAGTGCGTGTATCCGATGCTATAAGCATTATCCGCTCACCGAGGCGATAATAAGAAAATGGAGGTGTGACTGCGGCGGCTTGATAAAGAAAGGTGTGCGTGACCGGGTAAATGAACTTGCTAATTGCGAAGGCACGCATCCCGAACACCGACCCCCTTATTTGCATTTGATACCGCTGGCTGAGATAATTGGATTGGCATTGCATAAGTCCACGAGCTCAAAAGCTGTGAATAAGGAATGGGAATCGCTATTAGCTGGATTTGGCACCGAAGTTAACGTTTTGGTGGATGCTCCGATGGATGATTTTCATACGGATGCTGCTAATTTCAACATGGATGCCTGCGTAATAGAGGCGATAAAAGCGTTTAGAGAGGGGGAAATACGGGTAATACCGGGTGGCGGGGGTAAATATGGGAGTATAGAGTTGAAAACGAAAGGGGGTGAAGAAGGGAGAGAAAAAGACGAAGGGATAGTGGTGGAGGGGGACACAGGGAGAGGACAAAAGAGGCAGCTTTCTTTGTGCGATTTTTACTTAAAAACATAAACCTGAGATTGTTTTTACGAGAAGAGAGGTGAGTAAATAGATTGTTGAGTCAGGAGTCAGGAGTAGTGATTGCCGTTCTTGTCCTGATAGGATGTTTTATAGCCTTTTTCTATCTGACGCGGCTTTTTGTGAGTGGTTTGGGCTCTCTTGCTAAACGATTCAACGTGCCTGAATCCGTTGCGGGTGCTTCGGTAGCCGCAATGGTGAGCAGTGCGCCGGAAATGGGTGCTTCGATATTCTCGGTTGTCGAAGGGCATCCGGACATTGGTATGGGAACGATTGTTGGCTCGGCAATCTTTAACATCTCATTATTGATTGCGCTCTCACTATGGGTAAAAAAATGCGTGCTCGATGAGCATGTGCTTAAAAGGGATGGTCTCTATTACCTGCTTGTCGTGGCGGTTACGATAGCAGCGATTATGGACGGAGTTTTGACACGTTGGGAGGCGCTAACATGGTTCTTGCTTTATGCGGTCTATTTCATCTGGCTTTTCAAGGATGCAATCGCGGGGAAGTTCGTGCCCAACGAGGAGTTCAAATACGTACCAACAAGCCGTGCAATTGCTTATACGAGCATAGGGATTGTAGGTATTGCGTTGAGTGCGGATATAATGGTGAACTCCGCGGTTTTTGTTACGGGTTCTTTAGGGTTATCAGAAGCACTTTTCAGCTTGATTATCATCGCGATAGCAACTTCGATTCCCGACCTTTTCGTGTCGGTGGAAGCGGCAAGGAAGGGTATGGGGAGCTTAGCGGTTTCAAACGCAGTTGGAAGCAATATATTCGATATTCTGGTTGGGATAGGTTTGCCTTTTAGTTTCGTAGCCGCAACGCCTGTTTATGGTAACATCGGGCTATCTGCCATCTACCTTTTAGTATCGGTGTTCGTCTTCCTGGGCGTAATCACGTTCAGAAAGACCCTGGGCAAAAAAGAAGCGTGCGTACTGGCTGCTGTTTACCTCAGCTATCTTTTTATCGTGATTCTATGCTAAGTTATATGCACTAAACTTTAATTAACTATTGTGCCTAAAATTAATTTGAGCTGGGCCGGTAGCTCAGAAAGGTAGAGCAGCAGGCTCTTAACCTGCCCGTCGAGGGTTCAAATCCCTCCCGGCTCGCTGATTCGTAAGATGAAACAGGACTATTACGATGTAGTCATCGTAGGAGCAGGACCTGCAGGATTATTTGCCGCGAACGAATTGAAGGATAAAGCGAAGAGAGTTCTGATAATAGAGAAGGGCAAGGACGTAGAAGAGAGAAATTGCCCAATGGAAGAGCTTGGATTTTGTATTAACTGTGCGCAGTGCAACATAATGTGCGGAGTGGGCGGTGCAGGGACGTTTTCCGATGGCACGCTAAATATCCGACCTGACGTAGGTGGTGACCTTACCGAATTCTGCGATTATAAAACCGCGTGGCAGCTTGTGGACGAAGTAGACCGCGTATTTCTTAAGCATGGCATGCCCGATAAGCTGTATAAAGGCAATGCTGAGGATGTAGAGGAATTGAAACGGCGAGCAGCTTCGGTTGGTGCTAGCTTCGTAGAGATAAATCAACGGCATATAGGCTCGGACAAAACGAAAAAAGTGATAAAATCGTTTAAGAATGATTTGACGGAACATGGCATTGAATTTATGCTGAATACGAGCGTTACTGACTTTATTATGGATGAGGAGGAGGAAGGAGAAGAAGGCGTAACGGTAAAGGTGTGCAGAGGCGTGATAACGGATAAAGGAGATGAAATAAGGAGCGAATGCACAATAGTAGCGCCGGGTAGGATAGGTGCCTCGTGGGTCGAGCAGATGCTAAAGAAGCACGGAATAGAAGCTGAATATGCGGGTATAGACGTTGGTGTACGTGTAGAGGTGCTTGCGATAACCATGAATCCCGTGACAAAAATAAACCGCGACCCGAAGTTTCACATAAGGACGAAACGTTATGACGATTTTGCAAGGACGTTCTGCACGAACGAGCGAGGATTTATAGTTAAGGAAGTATATGACGATTTTATAGGCGTAAACGGGCATTCGATGAAAGGTAAAAAGTCGGAGAACACTAATTTCGCTTTCCTCGTGCGCGTGGAGCTTACAAAACCGGTTGAAAATACCACCCGGTATGGGCGGTCAATAGCAAAGTTGGCGACCACAATCGGCGGTGGAAAACCGATAGTACAGCGAATGGGCGACTTGAGACGGGGGCGAAGGTCAACGTGGAGAGGAATAGAGCGGAACTTAGTGAGAAACACGCTGATGGACGTTACTCCAGGCGATATTTCTATGGCGCTGCCTCACCGAATCATGATGGACATCATAGAAGGGTTGGAAAAGCTGAATGAGATTATACCGGGTGTTATGTCGGATTCAACTCTGCTTTATGCCCCGGAGATAAAGTTCTACGCAATGCGGATAAAAGTGGACGGGAACATGGAGACGTCGGTGAACAACCTTTTTGCCGCAGGTGACGGTGCGGGTCTGTCACGGGACATAGTTAATGCAGCAGCTACGGGCATGCTTGCGGCAAGGGGTGTGATGAAGAAGTGCAAGTAAAGGATTATAGTCATTCCGGAAATTATTAACCACAAGATTACACAGATTTCCACGAGAGAACAATAATGGCAATCAGGTTCCATGTTTCCATCTGCTATTTTATCCCATATTAACCGCTCTTTCTTGTGTTAATCTCGTGGTTTAATATTTGCAATTTATTACTGGAATGGCTATAAGATCACAAATCACCGAAAAATCATCGACCTTATTAATGCGCATAAACTTCTTCGCTTTTTATCTTGCCCTTCAGTAAAGGCTCAAAAACTTTAGAAGCGTTTAGGATTTCTATCCCTAAAATTTCTTTGTCCTTATTCAATTCCATCGAGATGCCGTCCGCTAGTTCGATGAATTCCTCCTCCGCTCCTCCCTTCAGGAAAATGTAGAGTGTATCACTTCCTTTGTCATAATTTATCTTTGGATTGCCTTTTATTCCTTCCTTCATACTCTTACCCATCTCCCGTTTCTTATGCGCCTTTCCTTCTGCCCTTCTTTAATTCCAAGTGTTCAGTATATTGTATTTTCATCTGTATCCATTTCAAAAACTACCTTTAAACTTCTATAATGATAAAAGATATAAAAGAAGGAAAGAGAAACTAAAATAAAAGCCAAAGCTCAAAGCCGATGAAAATAATAACATTGGGTTTCCTGCTCGTGTTCATAGGAATTCTGGTCATCTTCACCGGGATGCTTAGCATGGCTTACCATACCTGGAAAACGGGTTTTGGGGATGGCGTGGAAAAGCCAGAAACCGGTGTGCGAGGCGGTGGCGTCATTATGATTGGTCCAATACCAATTATATTTGGCTCTGACGTTACTGCATTGAAA
>JAGGZZ010000209.1 GCA_021161765.1 Candidatus Methanophagales archaeon
AAAAGTGCATCCCTGTTTCTTCCTCGGGCATCTCGCCAAACCCTGATGTCAATATCTCCTCGGCTCTTCGCTCCACAAACTTGTCAAAACCCTCTTTCAGATGCCCCATGTTCACTCCTATCTCTTCTATGCGTTTATACCGCTTCTGCAAGTCCTTCGTCTTGTCCCCCGCATCTAATATCGCTGCGATTCCTTCCTCATCCCACATTCGCCTCATATCCTCGTTGCTGATAACTCCTTTTTTAAGCATCAGCAATGTCCTCTCTTCCAATGCCTTGTCCCTTGCGTAGTTGAATATCTGCGCTATGAACCGCCCGGTTATCGTATCCGCCCTCTTTATCCGCCCTATTTCTGTCTCAACATACTTATCACGGTACATATAGCTGACAATCTCTTTCACCAGATGCAACCGCGCTTCTTCTTCTCCTCCTTCTTCCTTTATCAAGTAGCGGTCAACAGGAATCGTTTTAGCATATAGAGAGGCAATGGAATACACCGCTTCTTTATCAGGCCTTGGAACCTCAATTATCTTGTCAAATCTCGCCCGGAATGCCGAATCTATAAGATACAGCCTGTTCGTTGCTCCTATCACGGTAAGGTGTGGATGCAGCGCATTAAAACCTTCTAAGAGGTCAAGCAGCTGCCCGGTAACTCGCTCCGGCGCTCCCGAAGAGCCCGTGTACATCCCTCTTTCCTGTGCTAACGCATCTATCTCATCAAAGAAAATCACACCATAGTCATTTTCCCCTTCCTCTAATTTCGCGTTCGCCGCCTCGAACACCATTCTTACATTCTTCTCGGATTCGCCGAGCCACATACTGAACAGCTCTCCTGCTCCTATCTTTACAAATTCACAGTTAGGTAATGCGGATGCCAACGCCTTTGCACACATCGTTTTCCCGCAGCCCGGCGGGCCATACATTAATATTCGCCGTGAGCATTCGCCATATTTTGTGTAATCATCGGGGTTCACCATCGGAAGAATAATACTCTTTATTAATTCCTGCTTTATCCCCTTTAACCCGCCAATGTCATTAAAACTCACCCCAGGATTCTTTGTGACTTCATAGCGAGAGATTGCTTTTTCTTTGTAACTCTTCTTTATGTCATACGTGCCGGGAAGAAGCCCCACCTTCATTCCCTCTTTTACCATTTCCTTTTCTTGGTCTTTCAGCCGTTTGTATATCCTACCACGTCCTTTCCCGGTTGATATTTCTCCAACCCATCCATCGTCGTCCTCCCTCAACTCTTCTATCTCGCCCACCTCTAAATCCACCATCCTGTCGTACACCTTTGTGATGCCTATGGTAAATCCACTGGGGTTGTTCCTGTCCGGGATACGCCCTACAAATACAAATTTACCCGCCTTCAAATCCTTTATCTCCATCTCTGTTAGCGTTCCGTAGGGTAAAGCCTTTAATGCACCATTCAGATTAACAATGGCGCCTTCTTCCGTCTTCTCCACCACAAAACCACAGTCCAAAGGCGGCGACCGTGATTTAGACACGAGTTTCTCCAAATCCAGTTTATACGCCTCTGTCTCCTCGTATTTCCTCATCAACCGCCGATAGTCGCTCTCTAACCGTTCATACTCGTATCTTGGGATATAGTCCCCTTCCATTTCTTCCATCTTCAACCCTCCCTTTCCTAACTAGCCTAAGAATAGTATTAATGTATTTAATAAAAATACAACATCGCACCAAGATATTTATATAAATGTATTTACAATATATAGACTTATAGTAATGATAAACGAGGAGAAGAGAAAGGTACAGCTCACAGGGGGTTCTACACTTACCATATCGCTTCCCGTAAAATGGGCACGAGCCGCTGGGATAAAGCATGGAGACGAACTCTCGTTAATTCAACGTAGTGATAACTCCCTGCTGATAACACCTGAGAAGAGCGGAGAAGAGCGGATAAAATCCGCAGCACTTGAACTCTCGGAGAACGAAAGCTTTGAGGATAACTTCAGATACCTCATCTCGTATTATCTCGTTGGATATGACCTTGTAAAGCTGTTATCTCCCAGAGGTTTCGAGGCGGAGGAACGGAAGCGGATAAAGGAGGAGGTAAGGAAGAGGCTGATAGGTATGGAGGTTGTTGGTGAGTCATCAAAGGAGATAATACTCCAGAGTTTTTTGAAATACGAGGATTTTACGCTGCGCGATGCGATACGGAGCATGTCTGAGATAATAGTGTCAATGCACGGAGATGCGATTTCCGCGCTTGAGAAAGGTGACCTGAACCTCGCGGAGGATGTTACGGAGCGTGATAACGAGATAGACCGATTTTATTTGCTTATTGTAAGGCAGCTAAAGGCTGCGATGAGCGACCCCGAGCTTGCAAACAAGATAGGCGTGGGCAGACAGCGCGATAGCCTGGGATACCGGATAATAGTGAAGAGCATGGAGAGGATAGGCGACCACGTGGAGAACATAGCGAAGAATGTAATGTTAATGAATCAAACAAACGCGGTACGGGAACCCGAAGCGGCATTGAGAGTCGCAACGTTGAAGCGTATAAAAGAAATCGGCTTTCGCACCGAAAACATATTCACCAGGACGCTGGCTTCCTTGTCGGATATGGATATGAAGGAGGCGAACAAAACGATACGGAATGCGAATGCGCTGGCTGACGAGCTGGAGGGACTAAATGAGCGAATATTAGCAGAAGAGTTGAGTATTACCGACAAAGTACATATTCTTTCTATCCTGGAGAGTTTGGGAAGAATAGCGAAATATTGCGGGGATATAGCAGAGGTAACGATAAATATGGGGACGCGGATAACGGGGGAGCTGGAATTTTAATATTCATCCAGAACCACGAGATTACACAAGATTCACACAGAAGGGAAAGAAATACGTCCACCAGAAGTGGAAGATCAAGAATACAGAAAATAAATTATAGACACAGATTAACGCTCGTGGGCTCTGCCCACGTCCCCGCAAGCCCAGAAAGGGCTTAATTAACACAGATGATAAGAGTCAACACAGTTAGACTAAAATAAATCTGCGTAAATCTGTGTAAATCTGTGTAAATCTGTGTCTTAAATAGAAGGAAGTTATACTTTATACACAAAAATAGAAACCAATCTAATTAAAATTAGTATGGTGATGGGAAAGGATGTTAGATAAGTTAAGCAGCTCGTTGAAGGAAACGATTCGGAAGATAGCAAAGGCGAAGCGGATAGACAAACAAACAGTGGACGAGATAGTGCGGGACATACAGCGAGCATTGATACAGGCGGACGTCAAGATTGCACTGGTAAAGGAGATTTCGAGCCGCATACGCGAGCGCAGTTTGAAGGAGAAGTTAGTGCTAAACCCGCGGGAGCATGTGATAAAGGTAGTGTACGAGGAGTTGATAAACATCATAGGAAGGGGCGTGGAGGTTCCTTTAGCGGCGCAGAAGATAATGATGGTGGGTCTGCATGGCACGGGAAAAACGTCTTCGTGTGCTAAACTCGCGAGGTATTACCAAAAGAAGGGTTTAAAGCCTGCGGTTATCTGCGCTGACGTTTATAGACCCGCCGCAGCGGAACAGTTGAGGCAGCTATGCGAAAAGATAGGCGTTCCTTTTTACGACGGTGCGAACCTACCTCTGCCTGAACGAGAAAAAGGAGTGATGGGCATCGTGAATGCGGGCGTGAAAGAATTTGAGAAGTATGACGTCAAGATAATAGACACCGCAGGGAGACATGCGCTGGAAAAAGACATGATAAAGGAGATAGAGGATATAAAAAAGGCAATAAATCCCGAACAGCGTTTTCTCGTTCTGGATGCGAGCATAGGGCAGCAGGCGTCGGTGCAGGCGCATGCTTTGACGATGCAATTGGAATCACAGGCATAATTATCACCAAGATGGACGGAACGGCGAAGGGCGGTGGTGCGCTTTCTGCCGTCGCGGAAACGAATTCCGGGGTGGCTTTTATAGGGACAGGGGAAAAGACAGACGATTTTGAGCGATTTGAACCCGATGGGTTCATCTCACGGCTGCTCGGAATGGGCGACATAAAGTCACTGATAGAGACTGCGGAGGAGAGTTTAAAGCCGGAGGATGTGGATGCTGACTTCCTGAAGGGTAAATTCACGTTAAAGGATTTGTATAAGCAGTTAGAAGCGATGAAGAAGATGGGACCACTGAAGAAATTGATGGAGATGCTGCCTTTAGGTGGGCTTGGGCTGGGGCTTGATGTTAATTTAGACGATACGATGTATCAGGTTACCGAAGATAAACTGAAGAGATACAAGGTGATGATGGATTCGATGACTGAGGCGGAGCTGACCGAGCCGAAAATAATAGATGGGTCAAGGACGAAAAGAATAGCACGGGGTTCTGGAACGGCAACTGCGGAGGTAAACGAGCTGATAAAGTACCACCGGATGATGCAAAAGATGATGAAAAGTCTGACTTCGGGACGGGGAGGCGGAAAAATACCGGGGATGAAAGGGATGAAAATGCCGATGGGTAAGATGATGAAGAGGATGAAGTGACCGTGACAAGGAAAATAAATTATGAAACGATTGTTTGCAGCTGTAGTTGTTATTGCAGCAATAGTGTCCGCAATATTTCTTTCGGGCTGCGCCACCGGACCGGATTGGCGCGTTACCGATGATGGGATGCTTGAATATCCTGATGCTGAGTGCACACCGGAATATCAATTGGCAATGCTCGAAACTGCCGACAATTACTCGCTTTACGAAGTAACGTTTACGAGCAGGGGCACGGAAATATCAGGACTTATGCGAATGCCCGGAACATCGCACGAAAAAGACGTTCCCGGAGTCGTGATGCTCCCCGGAGCGACCGTGACCAAAGAAGGCGAGCAGGGGCTTGCTAAGTATCTATGCAGTCTCGGCTACGCGAGCATTGCACTTGACCAGCGCAATTTAGGTATTGTAGATATGCGAGGTGATTTACAGACGTTTCTGAATGGAGAAGAGCCGACTGAGCACAAGATGGTGCATGATGCACTTGCTGCTGCAGCGGTCTTGCGAAATCAGCCCGTGATAGATCAGGAGCGCATCGTATTTGCAGGTGAGAGCAACGGTGCACGGTTTGCCATTATCGCATGCGCACTCGACCCGAAGGCACGCGGCGTGATTGCAATCAGCACATGTGGATACGGCGTGGATTCTGCAATTGCTTCTGGACAACTTAACGACCCTGATGTGATTCGATTCTACCGCTCAATAGACCCTGATACGTATCTTGGCAAAATTCCACCGAGAAAGTTCGTAATGATTCATTCGTTAAACGATACGGTTATTCCGTACGAGAGCGCGCAGCAAACGTATGCAAAGGCGGGTGAGTCAAAAGAGCTGCATACCGTTGAGTGCGCTACGCATGGATACTGCGAGGGAATGGATGCAGCTCTCAAAACGGAACTGGAAAAGATGCTTTGATAGCAGGTTAGAGGCTTAGAGGCTTAGTTTAATTGGAACGTCCAGATAATCTCATGCCAAACGAAGAAGTCAAGACTACATCTAATAGTCTTCCATAACGGCGAAGTCTTCAGGTAAATCTGCGTAAATCCGTGTAAATCCGCGTCTTAAATAGAAGGAAGCTATATCTTATATACAAGAACAAAAGGAGAAAAATGACACTCATTTTTTCCACCGAGAATGCGAACGCGTTGGCAGAGGAATTAGTAGAACTGATGAAAGCCAGCGTTAAGGAGAATATTGCTGAAGCGGTTCTGTTATCAGGTGGATTGGACTCTTCAGTAATTGCCTGTTTAGCAAGTAAATATTCCAACTCCGAATCTAAACCCACTGCTATCGTAGTTGCGTTAGAGGAGGGCACGGATATCCATTACTCAAGGTTAGTAGCTGACACGTTTGGACTGGAGCTCAAAGTAAAGACATTCGATATTGAAGCTGCGATAAAATCAATCCCCGTAGTGGTAAAGGCTCTTAATACCTATAATCCTATGCTAATCAGATTTGGAGTAGCCATGTATGCTGCGCTGTCATATGCAAAGGAGCTGGATTTCCCAGCAGTTATGACCGGAGATGGCGGTGATGAACTCTTCTTTGGCTATCGCCACCTGTTCACACGCGAGCAAAAGGAAATAGAACGGAGGATGGAGGATAAGATCAGAAGGATAAAAGAGAAGGAGCCTCTTGTATCTGAAACGTTGGGTGCTCTTCTCGGGATAGATGTTAAACAACCTTTTCTGGACACGAGGATTGTTGATTTTGCATCAAAAATACCTTTTGAGCTTAAGGTGCGTAAAGCAAAGACAAATGGCGAAGAGGAAATCATAGGGAAGTGGATTCTGCGTAAAGCGTTCGAGAAGTTTCTACCGGGCGAGATTATATGGAGAAGAAAGGAAGAGACTGATATATCTCGTGGGACAGATAAATTATCGCGGATTGTTTCTTCGAGAATGTCGGATGCGGAATTTGAACAAATATCGAAATCAACGGAGGTAAGAATAACCAGCCGTGAGGAGGCTTATTATTATAAGATGATGCGATA